>VYDD01000213.1:0-3781 GCA_009843625.1 Gammaproteobacteria bacterium
GTATGACGGGAACCAGGGGTCGACGGCGTACAGCGCGTTCAACTCCGGCACCACCGGTGCGGTGATCTCGTCGTTCTGCACCTGCCACTTGAGGTCGCCGATCCAGTCGTTGGCGAAAGCGCGCGCGATCACGGTGCCCGGCATCACCACCCGCCCCCCCACATCCATGACCGGCATGCCCTCCGGCGGGGCTGCTCCCACCTCCACCTGCGTGAACCTGCCGCCCTCGACCACCAGGGTCGCGTTCTCGATCGCCCCTCCGCTCACGGTGAACACGTGCGCCCCGGTGACGGCGAAGGCCTCGTCGTCGGCGGTGACCGCGCCGTTCACCGGGGTGAAGGGCCCCACGGTGCGCAGCCGCTCCGGCTGCAGCGCGCGGCCGCGCTCGTATTCCAGTTCCCCATCAATGAACACGCGCTCCACCCGGTCCGCGGTCAGATCCAGGAAGTGTCCGTCGAGCAGCACCAGGTCCGCGTCCTTGCCCGCCTCGATGCTCCCCACGCGGTCCTCGAGCATCATCGCCCGCGCCCCGTTGATGGTCATCACCTCGAGCGCCTGCTGGTCGGTGAGGCCGTGGCGCGCCAGGAACGCGCCGTACTCGCGGAAGTCCTTGAAGTGCTGGTTGGACATGTCGGTCTGGATGCTCGCGTGCACGCCCGCGTCCAGCAGGTCCTCCAGCAGGTTGAGGGGCTCCGGATCGTTGTAGTACTGGACGATCATCATCGGCCCGATCACCGGCACAATCTTCGTTCCAACGAGCAGCTCGGTCAGCGGGAAGATCTCCTCCGCGTGCGCCAGCGCCAGCCGGTCGAAGAAGCCGTACTTGCGCGCCAGGCGGAACACCATCATCACCTCGCTGGGGTAGTGCGAGTGCGCGTGCACCATCACCTCGCCCCGCAGCACCGCCGCGAAGGCCTCCAGGCGCTCGTCCCGTTCGGGGGCCGGCCCCTCCCCGGCTGCGTGGGCGTCGTGCTCCGCCACGTACGCCTGCGCGCGCCGGAAGTAGTCGTCGGCGGTCGCGTACCAGCCCATCACCGTCTGCGGCGTCTCCCCCGGACGCAGGTTGATGAGCGGGCGCACCGCCATCTTCAGGTCCACGTAGGGCTTGAAGATCATGTCGGGCCCCGGCGTGCTTTTCATCTTCAGCGCCACCGACTGGCCGCTGGAGATGATTCCGCTCCCGGAACGCGTGATCAGCGAGGTTACCCCCCCGGAGAGCGCCACCTGGATCATGGGGTCCTCCAGGTCCAGATGCTCCACCGCCTTCCACTCGGCGGTCACCGGGCCCGGAATGCGCGCCCGGCTGGAGCGGTCGAGGGCCATGTGGGCGTGCGCGTCGATCAGCCCCGGGATCACGACCTCGGCCTCGTACACGCGGGCCCCGGCCGGCGCATCCACCGACGCGCCCACCGCCTCGATGATCCCGCCGCGGATCAGGATCTCGCCGTCCTGAATCGTGCCGTTGGTAGCGGTGTGGATGGTGCCGGCGCGGATGAGAATCGGCTCGGACTGGGCCAGGGCTCCGCCCGGCGAGACGGTCACCGCGCCGGCCGCCGCACCCGCCGCCAGCACCACCATCAACGAGTTGCCTCTGCCGCTCCACCTCATCTCTCTTCCTCCTTCCTCAAGCGAGCCGCCGGGGACTCATCTGTTCTCCATGCGATCCAGGAATGGCGCGACCTCGAGCAGCACGATGTCGTCGCGCCTCCGGAGCTCGCGCAGGAAGGGACCCTTGTGGCCCGCGCCGTAGGTCAGCAGAAAGCGAGCCCCTTGGCCCCTGTGCCGGTCGAGCGCTCGCTCGATGTTCGCCCAGTGCGAGGCGTTGATGGCGTCCCAGCCTCCAGGCCCGAGTTCGTCATCGAACAGACGGGCGTACACCTGCATGCGGATGTCGTATGCCTCGTCGTAGGCGTCGGTGTGGATCCAGCGCGGATCGTCCCCGGCGCCGGCGGCCAGCGCCTCGGCCGAAGCCGCGGCCGCGGCCTGGTATTCGGCCCACGCTTCGGCCCGCTCCGGATCCCGCGAGTACGCGTCGAGATACGCCGCGCGGAAATCGGACATCGGCTCCGTCCATCCGGCCGTGGGGATGACCTCGAAGTCCAGCTCGCGCGTCAGCGGAAAGAGCGCTTCCATGTATTCCGGGAAAAGGCGGGTGCGGGGTTCCGCAACGATGCCCGAGGCCTGATACTCGGCCCACGCCCGGTCCCAGCGGTTGGGCGGGATCTCGGTGAGCCAGTAGTCGGAATCGATCTCGCGCACCAAGTTGCGCACGACTTCGAGGCTGAAGACCTCACTGGTGGTGTGCCCGCCGTGGATCATCCCCAGGACGACGATTTCGTTGGGATTGTCGGCCGCGTCGCCGGCAACGATGGCTGCTTCGCCGGAGGCCGCCGTGGATGACCGCGCATCCCCTGTTTCCGCGATCGGAACCAGCTCCACCAGCGTTCCGGAGAGCTCGTTGGCGACGAACACCCGCTCACCGTCCGGGTGCGCCCGCAGGACGATCGGCTGCTGCCCCACCTCGATGGTCTGCACGACCGCCCGTGCCTCCATGTCCACCACCGAGACCGTGCTGCCGCCCGCGTTGTTGACCACGGCGTAGCGGCCGTCGCCAGGCACGACCACCGAGAAGGGCCGCGGTCCGAGGCCCGGGATCCGGCCGGTGACCGCAAACGAAGCCGTATTCACGAACACCAGCTCCTCCGAGCCGCCGCACGCGACGACGTAGGTGACCTGATCGGGCGTGAGGGCACCCCCGGGCGGACCCGGACACGCGTCAACCGTGGCGTCCGTCTCCATGTTGAGCAGGTCGATCACGGAAACGGTGCCCGCATCCAGGTTGGGCACGAAGGCGTGCGACCCGTCCCACATCACGTCGGCCGGGTAGGGCCGGTCGCCGGTCGCGTGAGACCGCACCGGCACCCCGGTCTCCGTGTCCACGACCCATAGCAGGTCCGCGAACTCGGACGTGATCCAGGTCTCGCCCCGGACCTCGCCCGGCGAAAACAGAGACGGACCCGAGCCGACATTCCATACCGCCCCCGGCACGACTGCACCGTCAGGATCGAGTTTGATGAGGGTGGAGTCCCGGAACTGGCTGACCAGCCAGCCGTCACCGACCCGCACCAGGTCGAGGGGCGTGTCCCCCGCCTCCCAATGTGCAACCACCGCTCCGGCCGCCAGATCCACGACCGCGATCTGCCCGTCCCCGCTCAGCGCTATGTACGCGGTGTCGCCATCGGCGCTGAAGCGGATGCCGTGCGGGGCCGCGCCCACCTCGATGGTGGCGCCGACCCGGTAGGGTTCGCGCGACTCGGCCACCGCGTCAGGCTCGCTGCACCCCGGAAGGACAACGCCCAGCGCCGCCAGCGCCAGCCGGCCGCGAACACGGTTCCAGGTCATGGTTGATCCTCCTCGTCAGCAGATCGCCCGAGCTTCCGAAACAGGCGTTCAAAGTGTGGAGTATTGGGCCTGAGCGCACCCGACGACCCTCAACCCGGGCACCCTCCCATGCCATCGTCCCGCCACGACCTCCATCTGCACGAACAGCTTCTGCTCCTGGTGCTCCGCGACCGCAAGGGCACCGTGGACTATCGAGCCGGTTTTTACAATCTCGCCATGGGCGGAGCCGTCCTCGCCGAACTCGCGCTTGCCGACGTCATCCGCATTGAGGAGAGCAAGAAGGCGTTCGTGGAAGCAACGCCGGTTACCGGCCGTCCCCGGGACGAGATCATGGCCGAGGCGCTGGACAGGGTTCGCAATTCGAAGAAGCGTCGACGCG
>VYDD01000213.1:3791-5201 GCA_009843625.1 Gammaproteobacteria bacterium
TCTTCCTGGGTATCGACCTTCGGCAACCTCAAGCGCCTCCGGCACCGCACCGCCCTCGGCCTCTGCCGCCGGGGCATCCTGCGCACGAAGGAATCGCAGATCCTGCTCGTTTTCAGGCGCAAACTCTATCCCACCATCGATCCGGGGCCCGAGCGCAAGCTCATCGCCGGCATGCGGGACGCCGTCATGGGCGATGGCGAGATCGAAGCCGGACTGGGCGTCGTGCTCTCCCTGGCCCACGCCACCGGCTCGCTCCGCATCCATTTCGAGCGCAAGGAACTCAAGGAGCGCAAGGCCCGCCTGAAAGCCATCACCGCCGGAGAGCCCTTCACCGCGGGGGCCGGTCACCCCGCCATTGCCGCTCAGAAGGCAGTCAAGGCGGCAGTTGCGGCGTCCCAGGCGGCGGTGGCCGCCACTCAGGCCGCCGTCGTGGCCAGCATCGCCGCCTCCTCGTCCAGCTGATCAGGCGGGCTGCAACGCCTTTAGATCCCGGAACCGGATCAGCCGGCGGCCGTCCTCGTCCCAGAGCGCCAGGTTGATGAGCTTCAGCGTGTCCCGAACGCGGACCTCGCGGACCACGTGGAACTCCTCGTTCTCCTCGTGCGCCCGCTGGAGCTTGTAGTTGGGGATGCGCATGCTCATGTGGTGCACGTGGTGGAAGCCGATGTTCGCCGACAGCCACCGGAGCGGGGCGGGAAGCACGAGATACGAGCTTCCGTAGAGCGACGCGTCGTAGTAGTCCCACTCCTCGTGCCTGTCCCAGTAGGTCTGCTCGAACTGGTGCTGCACGTAGAACATCCAGACGCCAGCCGTAGTGGCGAAGAGCTGAACCGGCGCGTGGGTCAGCAGAAAGCGCTGGTATCCGATGGTTTCTCCCATCAGCAGCACCACGGCCACCAGCGCCAGGTTCGTCCAGAAGACCCCGCGCCACGCCTGTTTCCATCGCGCCGGCACATCCCACGGAAACCGGTGCTTGATGAGGAAGATGAACAGGGGGCCCAGCACGAAGAGCACGAGCGGATGCCGGTACAGCCTGTAGCGCAGACGGCGATACCAGGGCCACGCGAGATACTCGCGCACGGTGAAGGTGTCGATGTCGCCGAAGCCGCGGAAATCGAGGTCGCCCGAATGCGCGTGATGGTAGGCGTGGGTGCGCTTCCAGTAGTCGTAGGGGGTCAGGAGCAGGACCCCGATGCAGCGCCCCAACCACTGGCGCGCCGCGTGCGAGCGGAAGAACGACCCGTGCCCGCAATCGTGCTGGATCATGAAGAGGCGCATCATGAACCCGGCGGTGGGCATCGCGAGCAGGACGGTCAGCCAGTAGCTCACCTCCAGGCTGCGCAGGGTCGCGTACCAGAGCATCACGAAGGGGATCGCCGAGCTCAGCAGCAGGCGAACGCTGGCACCCGT
>VYDD01000391.1:0-2280 GCA_009843625.1 Gammaproteobacteria bacterium
GGCCCGGGTCATGCCGCGCGGCCCCTTCCCGCTCATCTACGAGGATCTGATCGAGGAGCTGCGCGACGGGCTCTCCGACGACCAGCCGGGGCCCGTGCCGGTATTCCCGTTCGGCTACGACTGGCGCCTGCCACTGGACTGGACCGAGGAGCGGCTGGCCGCCTTCGTGCGCGAGGTCATCGACAGAACGATGCTGATGAAGCACTACCGGGACGACGAGGCGTATCGGGCCAACCCGACCGTATCCCTGATCGGCCATTCGATGGGCGGGCTGATCATCGCGGGGTACGCCGAGAGGCTCTTCGCCGAGCGCATCGGGAGCCCCGCGGACGGCAGCCACCTCGTCGACAAGGTCGTGACGCTGGGGACCCCGTTCCGGGGCTCGTACGAGGCCATCCTCAAGGTCGCCACCGGGACCAGCGAGCTTGGGGACGACTCCGGCAAGGCCCGGGAGCGGCGCATGGCCCGCATGACGCCCGCCCTCTATCACCTGCTGCCGGAGTCGGCGGGGTCGATCGCGTCCCAGGGCGGCATGGCGGTGAACTTCTTCCGGCCGGGAGCATGGCAACCGAACGTGGTTCAGACCATCGAACATCAGGTCAGGGACTGGGACGTAACCGGGGCGGAACTCTTTCGGAAGATGCTCGACGAGGCACGGGCGCACCGCGAGCGCATTTCGGGGCTGGAGCTGCCTGATGCCGGCGATGGCTGGCTCGCCATCGCGGGCGTCGACTCCAGGACCCGCATCGGACTCAGGGTGACGCGCGACGAAAACGGCTTCCCGCGCTTCGACCTGCGGGGCGCGGAACGACGCAACGAGTGGGACTCCGACATCGGGGGCGACCGCCGCGACACCGGCGACGGCACGGTCCCGCTCGAGGACGCGATCCCGCCGTTCCTGGACGAGGCGCGCGTGGTGTGCGTCACTCCCGGCGACTTCGGCTACTGGGAAATCCGCGATCGGGCGCTGTCCGCCGCCGCGGGCTTCCACGGGCTGCTGCCGAAGATGAACATGCTGCACCGGCTCATTCTCCGCTTCCTGCTCGGCCGGGGCGATCCCTACGGAAACACCTGGGGACGCCGGTTGCCGGGGGTGCAGGAGTGGAACCCGCCGCTCGAGCTGACGGAGAAGAGCTGAGCAGGAACAGCGTTTTGTCGCATGGGTGTCGCGATTTGACAGGGTTCCGGGCGGGGGATACCGTCACGTAGCGATGCGTTCGCGACCCGCACCCGAACCCCGGCGCGCTCATGATCGCGTTGTATTATGACACACGTGACTTGCGCGACCGGATCGAAGGGTTGCTCGGCGACGCGGATCTGTACTCCACGCGGGACCGCGACGAGTTCCAGTCTTTCATCGCCGCGACCGACATCGGCATCGCCGGTCTGCAACGCTGTTCGAGTTCCGACGTGGCCTGGCTCCGGGGGGTTTTCGCCCAGGGTCTCGCAAGGCCTTCCTGCATCGTGGTTACGCCGTTGTCGCTGTCTCGCCTCCAGCGGCTCCGGACGGCCGAGTCGCACCGGTTTCAGGTCGTGTGGGAGGAGGAAGCGCACGACCACCTCAGGCCGACTCTGGGCCGGGTCAATGTGATGCATCGGGATCCGCTCCGGCTCCTGGGGCGTCGCATGCTCTGGTCCGGCTCGCTCCACTGGTCAATGGTGAAGGCGGTTGAGCGCATCTGCAGGCTCTCGGACGAGTGGCGATCGAGCCCCCCGGCGAAATCGGTCCGGGATCTCGCGCAGGACATCGAAGTGCCCGCGGAGACCTTCCGCCGGTACTGGAAGGAGAACATGCCGCTGCGGTGCGGTCCCAAGCAGCTCCTCAGCTGGGCCCTGCTCATGTGGGCGCTTGGCGAGCGGCCGAAGACTCGCTGGGACGCCATCGCCAGCCGAGCCGGTGTGCGCCGACGCACGCTCGAGCGCCACAGTGTGCGCCTGGTGGGGTGTACGCTCTCCGTCGCAACCCGCGAGCCGACCCTGGTTCGGCGCCGCTTCCGGGCCTGGGTCTCGCAGGTGTCGGACGTGAAGCCGCCCGCAGCCCCCCCGCTGCCGTCGGCCGGGCAGCGTACGCGTCCGGCGCGGGTCCAGCGTCAATGGGACGATGTCGTCGGCTCCCCCGGCTTCTTCGTCGCAGGCCGGCGCTGGACGGCGCTGCCGGGTTCGCCCGGACGCCCGGACATGCGGGCGGAGTTCGTTGCCCAGGCGATGATGGCCGGGCAGTAGCTGTTGGAACCCTCCAGAGAGGTGATGTCAATGAAGATCGCACGCGCGGGTCTGACC
>VYDD01000391.1:2290-5199 GCA_009843625.1 Gammaproteobacteria bacterium
GGTCTGACCCTGTTGGTGGCCTTCGTCGTGGCCCTGTTGCCCGCCTGCGCGACCGAGGGTCCGGGCGGTGGGATGGCGTCGGAATCGTCGGGCCCCGTGGTCAAGGGGGGCGATGACCGAACGGGCGAATACGACGCCGTTCCAGGATGGTGGAAGCCCGCACCGGACCATGTGGAGCCGTGGGGCTGGGGCCAGGTCTCCGGGGTGGCGGTCGACAACCCGGACCGCGTCATCGTCGGCATCTGGGGAGATCGGGATGCCCAGGGGAACGAGCGCGAAGGCAGCACCAACTACGTGGTCGCCGTGGACCGGGACGGCAACATCACCGAGAACTGGTCCCAGTGGGATTCCATCTTCAACAAGCCGCACCAGGTCTACATCAGCCCCTACGACCCCGACCGCCACGTGTGGATCGTGGAGCGCGGCGGCGGCAAGAACGTCAACATGCAGCTCCTCAAGTTCTCCAACGACGGGAGCGAACTGGTGATGCGGCTGGTCGATCGGGATCACCCGACGACCCGCGCGGAGGCGCGCGCCAACCCGCACCCGGACCCGTACGAATACGGCGACCCTTCGGTGATGGCCTTCCTCCCCAACGGCGACTTCCTGCTGGGCGACGGCTACTGGCACTCGCGCATCATCAAGTACAGCGCCGAGGGAGAGTACCTGATGGAGTGGGGCGAGCTGGGAAGCGGGCCGGGGCAGTTCGACCTGATTCACGGGCTCGCGGTGGACCGCAACCGCCGCGTCTACGTAGGCGACCGCACCAACAACCGCATCCAGATCTTCACCGAGGACGGAGAGTACCTCGACGAGTGGCCCGACATCACCGACCCGGTGGGCGTGTTCGCGGATGAGAACGATGCCATCTGGGTCATCTCGGCCGCGCTCAACCGCATCCTCAAGTACAACACGGACGGCGAGCTTCAGTACTACGTCGGCGCCTACGGGGGCACCCGGGGCGGCTTCCCCGGCGGCCTGTCGCGCCCGCACCAGATGGACGTCGATCAGGAGGGCAACCTCTACATCGCGAGCTGGGACGGGGGCTGGATGGACAAGTACATCCCCAGGCCGGACGCGGACCCGGCGAAGCTGATTGGGAGGCCGCTGGTTCTGGACGATTAGGGGCGATTAGACCGAACCTGAAGAGGCCCGTCAGAGGTGTGAAAAGCATCTTGACGGGCTTCTCTTCGTAGCGTATGTTGTAAATACTCAACATACACTGCTTCTAAACATGATAAAATCGACATGCCTGTCGGACGCAGAACTACGTCGTCCCCGCCCGCGCCGGTCGATGAGTCTCTGAGGCGGCTAGGTCGCAACATCCGCATCGCGCGCCTGCGCCGTCAGCTGCGGATTCAGGATCTGGCCGAGCGCATGGGCGTTTCGCGCTTCACCGTCGCCGACCTGGAGCGGGGGAAGCCGGGCACCTCGGTGGCCGCCTATTTCGGCGCGCTCTGGGCCCTCGGCCTGCTGGACCAGGCGGACGAGCTTGCCGACCCGGATCGCGACGAGGAAGGCCGGGTGCTGGAGAGCGCCCGCGCCCCCCGGCGCGCCGCTCGCCCGCGACGCCTGGACAATGACTTCTGAGCGCGCGTGCTACGTCTTTGTCGTTCTGCCCGGGCAGACCGAGTTCACGGTGGCGGGCAGGTTTCGTGTCTCGGATACCCGCGCGGGATCCCGGCTGGGCGAATTCGTCTATGGGCGGAGCTATCTTCGTCGCCCCGATGCCGTGGAACTCGATCCCGTGGAGCTGCGGCTGGCGGAGCACGTGTACCGGACGGGACGGATGGAGGGCTTCTTCGGCGTCATTCGCGATGCCATGCCGGACTATTGGGGACGGCTGCTGATTGAGAGGCGTTCCGGCCGTACGATGCTGGACGAGTTCGACTACCTGATGCTCGGGCCGGACGACCGCGCGGGCGCGCTCGGGTTCGGTTTGGAGCTGGAGCCTCCGAGGCCCCGGCGGCGATTCAACGCGGTGGTCGACCTGTCGGGGCTTCAGGCGGCCGCGGACGCCGTGCTCGCGGACAGGTTTGAGGTCACCGGCGCCGTGGCCGATCGCGCACGCGAGCTGCTGCTTGCAGGCACCTCGATGGGGGGTGCCCGGCCCAAGGCGCTCGTCGAGGACGGCGAGGCTCTGTGGATCGCGAAGTTCCGCCAGGCGAGCGACCGATGGAACCTGCCCCGGGTGGAGCACGGCCTGCTCCGGCTTGCGCGGCGATGCGGCCTCGACGCGGCGGAGAGCCGGGTCGAACGCATCGGCGACCGCGATGCGCTGCTGGTGCGCCGCTTCGACCGGGAGTGGACGGGCAACGGCTACCTGCGCCACCGCATGGCAAGCGCGCTCACCCTCCTGCGTGCCGATGACTCACCCACGGGCCGCAGACGATGGTCCTATCTGTCGCTCGCCGACGAAGTGAGGCGCGCAAGCGCTTCTCCCAGGGAAGACCTCCGCGAACTGTTCGGCCGGATGTGCTTCAACGCCGCGGTCTCCAACCTGGATGATCACCCGCGCAACCACGCCCTGCTGGCGCGGGGGCGCAGGTGGCGCCTGAGCCCGGCCTACGATCTGGAGCCGATGCCCGTGGTTGCCGTCGAGCGACGCGACCTGGCCATGGTCTGTGGTCCGCGGGGCCGCAGGGCCAACCGGGCCAACCTGCTGGCAGCCGTCGGGCGCTTCCTGCTGGAGCGCGACGAGGCCAGGGCCATCTTCAATCACGTCACGGAGACGATTCGCGGCTCGTGGCGCCAGACCATGCGTCGAGCCGGGGTGAGCGGGCGAGATTCCGAGCGCATCCGGGACGCCTTTCTCTACGACGGGCTGTTTCTGGATGCGGGATGAACCAGCGTCCTGGCCCGCTTCGAAGAGTTAGGGCGCCTTGGATTTGTTCGCGCTGAATGGGATG
>VYDD01000445.1 GCA_009843625.1 Gammaproteobacteria bacterium
GAGCATCCGGCCGCGGCCGAGGAGCTGCGGGCGGCCCTGGCGGGCGAGCTGCCGGCCGGCTGGGACGCGGACATCCCCGACCTGAGCGCGCCGCCGAAGCCGCTCGCGACCCGCGTGTACTCCGGGCAGGTGCTTCAAGGGCTGGGCCGCCGCATCGCCAACCTGCTCGGCGGCTCGGCCGACCTGGCGGGCTCCAACAAGACCACCCTGCCCTGGGAGGAGAACCTGCTCGCCGGGACGCCGGGCGCGCGCACCATCCACTTCGGGGTCCGCGAGCACGCCATGGGCGGCATCCTGAACGGGCTGGCCCTGCACGGGGGCGTGCGCCCGTACGGGGGCACCTTCCTCATCTTCTCGGACTACATGCGCCCGTCGATCCGGCTGGCGGCGCTCATGCACGTGCCCGTCACCTACGTGTTCACCCACGACAGCATCGGCGTGGGCGAGGACGGCCCCACCCACCAGCCCATCGAGCAGCTGATGTCACTGCGCGCGATCCCGGGGGTGCTCGACCTGCGACCCGGCGACGGGCCCGAGACGGCGGAAGCGTGGCGGGCGGCGCTCGCGTACGCCGGCGGGCCCAGTTTCCTCGCCCTCACCCGCCAGGCGGTGGCGATCATCGACCGCGACGAGGCGGCCCCCGCGACCGGCCTGCACCGCGGCGGCTACGTCCTGCTGGAAGCCGACGGCGGTCATCCGGAGGCGATCCTCATCGCCAGCGGCTCCGAGGTGGGGGTGGCCGTGCAGGCGCGCGCGGTGCTCCAGGCGGAGGGCGTGCCAACGCGCGTCGTCTCGCTTCCCAGCTGGTTCCTCTTCGCGCGCCAACCGCAGGGTTACCGCGACGAGGTGCTTCCTCCGGAGGTCACGGCGCGCGTCTCGGTGGAAGCAGGGACCACGGCCGGCTGGACCCGCTGGACCGGCGACTGCGGCGCCTCGGTCGGCATCGACCACTTCGGGGCATCGGCTCCCGGGGCGGTGCTGTTCGAGAAGTTCGGGATCACGGCCGAGGCGGTGGTAGCGAAGGCGCGGGCGCTGGCCAGGGTGCCGGAGCCAGTGCCGGGATAGTTCTCCCGGTGGCGCCGGGCTGAAGGCGCTACCTGCCGGCGAGACGTCCCGCCGTCGCGAGCGCGCGGCGGACGAGGGCTTGCTCGATCACTTCAGTCGGCGACACCGCGCCGGCGGGCGAATCGACGCGCGCGCGTAGCGAAGCAGCCACTTCGGGCTCCGCAGACTCGGCCCCGGGTCCACCGCCGGCATCGTCCCCGACAACCCCGAGCAGGAACCGCACCAGCCGCTCGTCCGGGTCGAAGGGACGGCCCTGACCGAGTGATTCCGGCCACTCGAGCGCAGCTTCGAGATGTCCGCGGGCGGCCGCGCGGTCCCCGACATCGAGTTCGTCCAGCGCGGCCCCGACGTGCGCGAACTCGTACAGGCGGTGGCTCTCGCGGGCGTTCTCGGAAGGAAGGACACGCGTGTCCGCGAGGATCCGGATCGCCTCGCCGTAGTCGCCCGCCTGGAGCAGCCCCCGCACGTGGAGAAGGTCGAGGTTGAAGTCGCCCGCGAAGAGTTCCTGGCCCCGACCGGACGTCTCCAGCGCCTCTGCCCATTGTCCCGCTTCCTGCAGGTGCCGGACGAGGGCGATGCGGAGGAGACGGCTGTCGGGATCCCGGGCGGCCGCGCGACGGAAGTCCGGCCCCGGGTCGCCACCCATGGCCTCCGCCAAGTGCGCGCGCGCTGCGTACGCGGGTCCGTAGTCGGGTTCGTCGCCCAAGGCTGCCAGCACGTCGGCGGCTTCGGCGTCGCGGTCGAGCGCCCACAGGTTCAGGCCGAGCAGGTAGCGCCAGGCCCAGTGCGGGTCCTCGGCAGCCGCCCAGCGCAGGACCGGCAGGGTCTCGGGCCGGTAGGGGAAGGCGAAATCGGGATCGACGCCACCGCGCAGCATGTCGGCATCGTCGGCCAAGAAGGCGCGCCACGCCGTGGCCACCGGGCCGCCGCCCACCTCGTCGATCAACTCCAGCAGGTGCGCGGCATCGTCCGGCAGCCCGCGGTTCGCGTAGCCCAAGGCGAGTTCCAGCAGCGTCTGCTCCGGATACTCGCTCCGCATCGATGCAGCGAGGCGGGCAGCGGCCCCGTCCGCGGACTCTCCATATCGGTCGTCGCGCGCCGCGAGGTACCGTTCGGCCAGGAAGAAATGGTTGAGCGGATCAAGCTCGAGTAGCTCCGCGAGCACGCGCGCCGCGCCGATCCCGTCCCCCGCCAGACGTGACGCGATCGCCAGCACTTCCCGCGCCGGAATGCTCCCCTGATCGTGTTCGAGCGCCAGCGCGGCGTGGCGGCGCGCCGCGGCCAGATCTCCACCGTCGAGCGCCAACTCCGCCATCCGCACGCGCGCCGCGGCCCGGAAGGCCACCGACCGGGCCGCCCAGCCGAACGAGTCGAGCGCGTCGGCGCGGCGCCCGAGGGCGCGGTACAGGTTCCCGGCGAGGAAGTTGGCCTCCGGATCGTACGTGTCGAGCTGGAGCGCACGCCGCGCGTGCACGAGGCCTTCCTCGTAGCGGGCCGACCTCAGCGCCAGCGCCCCCAGACCCAGCAACGCCTGCCGATCCCACGGTTCGGCCGCGAGCGCCCGGTCGTAGAGCGACCGCGCCTCAGGGTAGAGCCGGCCACGCGCCAGCTCCCGCGCCTCGAACACGAGGCGATCCGTCTCCGGGAGGGCATCCCAGGCCTCGGCGTTCGTCTCAAACGGCCGGGACAGCCCGCGATCACCATCGAGTCCGCAGATGCCACCGAAACCGGCCTCTCCCGGGTTCGAACAGCCCTCCAGGCCGAGACCGGTCGCCGAAACGCGCCAGGGGTCATCGGGGTCCACGTCGAATTCGACCACCACCGGCACGAGCGGTTCGAGCGCCACCGTGCGCGCCCCCACCTGTTCGCCGCCGGACCACGCCATCACCGTGTCGGCACTTGTCCCGAAGGCCTGGACCACCACGCGAAGGCGGCCATCCTCCTGCTCGACGTGCATGGCGCCGTGGGGAGAGGCGTCGGTCAGGCCGCCCGTCCCCTCCAGCGGAAACCAGACCTCCGTCCAGCGGCTGGCCGAGAGAGGCTCGAACCCGGCCTGCGAGACGGGGTTGCGATCCGCCCCCGGCTGGTACTGCACGTGCAGCCGTCCCGCCTGGAACTCGACGTACTGCCCATCCGTGTCGGTGAGGAGGTCCTCCCAGATCCCGCCTTCGCGGGAGAGCGCCCACAACCACATCTTGCGCCCGGGCATCTCTTCATGCGGCGCCCAGTGTCCCCAGCCGTACCCGTCGTCGTGGTAGTAGCCGCCGAAGAAGTCGTTCAGCGCGCCCACGACGTGGTACGACTTGCTTCCCCCGAACGCGTTGTTGCGGTAGAGAGGCAGGAAGCGCCCGTCCTCGTCCGCGGGCCAGGGCCGCACCCGGCCGGAGTGCTCCAGGTAGGCGTTGCCGGGCACGAACAGCTCCAGGTCGTCCTGCGCGAAGGCCGCGGCCGTCATCCAGTTGTAGTAGGGCTGCTCGAGCGGGGTCGGATTGTACCAGAGGACGCGCGTCTCGAAGGCGGCGCGGTCCGGAGGCAGGCGTATCTCGACGCGCCACGGCGTGCGCGACGGGAGGTCCATGGCGCCCACGATGGCGCTCACGCTGCCGTCCGCGTTCTCCCGCAGGTCGTAGTCGACGGGTGTGGCGGTGGCCGGCGTGTGCCCGATCACCCCGAAGTTGAATTCGATGCCGCCCGAGGTCCACGGGCCGCGCAGGGCAATGCCCCGGAATTTCATCACTTCGTTCCGGTAGATGAACTCGTGGCCGGTCGCCTTCACCACCGCGCCCCACACCTTGCCGCCCACTTCGGGAAGGACGAAGACCTCGATGAGATCGTTCTCCATCCGCACCACCCTCCATTCCCTGGGCTCGGGCGTCGCCGCGTATCCCTCGAAGGTGTGGTACGGATACAGCCTGCGGTCGGTGGCGAGCACCGGCACGGGATTCGGGTCGGAGAATGGATAGGTTTCGAGGACGCGCACCTCCTCGGAGATGCGGGCGCGCGGCCCGGGGGGCGCGCAGGAGGCGGCGATCAGGATCGTGCACAGCACGACCGCGCCCAGTAGCCCCTGTTGTACCACTGACGGCATCCTGGCGCCCGCACGTCCCACCCTGGCACGTCGCTCGACGCTGCGCTCCGGTCGAATGGCCCTGCTATCTGCCCATCGCCAATCTGATGACATGTCACCTCGTCCGGTGTCTTTCGTGGATGGCCCTCGGGTAATCTACGACCCCACGACCCCCGCGAGCCTCCCGGAGATCTCCCGCAGCCGCAGCCATTGCTGGTAGAAGAGCGGCAGCAGCATCACGGATTCCATGAACTGGAACACGTACATGACCAGGGCGAAGACCGCGCCGTACTCCGGCGCCTCCCGCACGGCGGTACTCACCGCGAAGACCAGCAGCGCGATCATGAACACCCAGTTGATCCCGAAATTGGCCGCTTCCAGGTCGGAGAGCCGGATGTTCCAGCGCATCATGGCGCGCAGGTGTTCGCCCAGGCGGCCGGGGTCGCCGCTGTCTACGGCGTCGACCTGCCGTTCATGCTCGTCGTTGAGCCCCTGGTTGTACCGGGTGGTCAGCCTGCCGGTGACGGCGTAGAGGGTGACGGTCGCAACGGCCGCCGCGAGACAGCCCAGGAATACCCGGAAGTTCAGAGTCGCAACGATCGCCACGGTGCCTACCAACCCGAGCATGCTGTTGATGAGTCCGGGCATGGAATTCTCGAAGAACTCCACGATCTCCCTGAGCATCCCCAAGCGTGCGGTCCGGGTCGATGTGCTCGTTCCCTCCGCGGCCTCCACCATCTCTTCGCCCAGGGTGGCGTAGATGCCCCCGTAGGCCCGGCTGTCCACCATGCGGCGGACCACCGCGATCCCCATGGTGACGATGCCGAGGATCGCGAGCTCGTAGAGCCCCCGGACCGAATCGGCGAGGACGCTGTCGATGGCGCGCCCGATGACGAGCGGGAACAGGACCCACCCTGCCGCCTCCAGAACGACAAGCGTAAGCGTGAGCGCGAACCGTCCCGCGAAGCGTTTCAGGAAGCACTTCATGCGGATTCCGGGAGTCCGTGCACGGCCCCTACATGTTCCGCCGGGACTGCCAGAGCAC
>VYDD01000476.1 GCA_009843625.1 Gammaproteobacteria bacterium
GCCGTTACCTGCTCGACCACCCGGTCGAGGATGTATCCCTTGGCGATGCCGTCGAGCGAGAGCGACACGCCCGGGCGCTCGAATGCGATGCGCGCCGCATCCGCCGCGACGTGCCGGTAGCCGACGCGTGACAGGGCCTCCTCTACCGCAATCTCCGCGGGCGGCGCGTCGGTCTCCGCGAAGCTGCTCCGGTAGAGTTCGATCAGCGGAGCCACCGTGGGGTCGAAGGCGCCCCAGGTCAGCTCGGCGAAATGGAGGGCGCGGCGCACCACCGCCACCAGCTCGGCCGGCGGGTCGTCGAGAACCCCGTCCCGGTTGAGCCGGGACACCGGTGTGTCGGGCCGGTAGCTGCTGAAAACCGCCTCCAGGCGATCGATCTCATCGAAGGCGCCGCCGGCCAGCTCGCGCGCCCGCGCGGCCTCCGGGTGCACCACGGTGACGTGGACCAGCGTGCCCATGCGGGTGCGGATATCGCTCGCGCTGTGCAGCCCGGCCCTGCGCAGGATCGCGGCCGTGAGTCCGCCGCCCATCGCCAGCAGCAGACCCGCCGCCCCGCCGATCCGCAACGCACTGCGCCGGGAGATGCCCGCGGCCCCGGAATCGCCACCGTTCGAGGTGGTCATCGCGGACCTGGGCGCACGTCCCGGCAGCGACCTGGACCAGGTCTGCGGCTCAGACCTCGACCCCGGCTCAGACACCGATCCTGACCTCAGCCACCGGTCTCGATCCGCGCACCGGGCGCCACCTTCAACTGAACCAGCCGGCGGCGCACCTCATCGATGTCGTGGCGACAGACGCCGGCCTGCTCGATCAGCTTCGCTTCGCAGATGTTGCAGCGAACGCACTCGCGAAAGTCGATGCGCGGCCCCTCGATGGCCCCCGTAGGACATGCCTGCTCGCACACCTTGCAGTGGTCGCAGTGCTCCACCCGGCGGATGCGGAAGGGCGACACCGTGGAGGCGACCGCGAGCGCCGCCCCCAGCGGGCAGGCGTAGCGGCAGTAGAAGCGAGGCACGATCGCGGAGGCAACCAGGATCCCCCCCGCGATCGCCCACAGCACGATGGACGAACTCAGGAAGAAGACGGTCCCGAAGGGTTCGAAGAAGGAAAAGATGCTGGCCCGGCTCCCAGCCAGCGCCGGAAGCAGGATCGCCGCCAGGCACACGTACT
Source organism: Gammaproteobacteria bacterium (assembly GCA_009843625.1). Lineage (GTDB taxonomy): Bacteria > Gemmatimonadota > Gemmatimonadetes > Longimicrobiales > Gaopeijiaceae > BD2-11. The sequence goes on from VYDD01000476.1 coordinate 1,171, forward strand.
TGACCAGGTACAGGCGCTCGTGCAGGGCGCGCGGCAGTTCCCGCTTGAACTTCCTCGGAACCACCTTCTCCAGGAAATCCTGCAGGACCCCGAACGGGCACAGGAACCCGCAGAAGACGCGACCCACCAGCAGCGTGGTCACCACCGTGAAGACCACGAACAGGAGCAGCGGGATGTCCTCCAGGAACACCGCCGGCCCCACGGAGATGACCGCGGTGATGTGCGACACCGAGAGGAAGCCGCCGTCGAACCACCCCAGGTAGAGGAAGGTTGCCACCAGGGCCACCCAGCGCAGCCGGTCGCGCTTCAGGAAGAAGGCCACCGTGACCAGCGCCAGCAGGCCCAGCATCCAGGCGACCTCGGCGGGTGAGGTGCGCGCAAGGGTGCGCTCGAGGACGGTCTGCTCTTCGGCGAGGGAGAAATCGAGGTCGGGCGGGGCTGCCGGCTGGACCGTTGCGGGAGGATTCTCCTCGGCTTCGGACGGATTCTCCTCGGCTTCGGACGGGTTCGCGGGTGGCGCGGGGTCCCCAGCGGCCGCGTCGGCTGCCTCTGGCCCGGCGACGGGTACAGGCGCAGGCGTGGGATCACCGGGGGATGAGGATTCGCCCGTGGCAGCTGCCTCGGCGGGAGCGGCGTCGCCCGCCAACCCGGGATCGTCCGGGGCAGCCTCTACGGCATCGCCCTCTTCGGCCGTCGCGGCAACGTCTTCGGGGGCATCGGCCGGAGCCCCGCCGGCTTCCGCCGAATCTTCCGTTGGCTCGGAGGGGGCCGGTGACGGATCGTCCCCCTGGGCCGCGGGCTCCGCGGGATCAAGATCCTCCGCGGGTTCAGGATCCTCCACGGGAGGCGCATCCTCCGCCACAATCCGCGCCGGGAGCTGCGGAGGCGGATACGCGGTCGTGTACAGCCCCATGCCCGGACGCAGATCGAAATGGATGTCGAAAGCCTGCTCGACGTCGAGCGAACCCGGCACGGCCATCACCCCGACGTTGCGGAACTGCCCCTGAACCATCCCGCTGCGCGGCTCGCCCAGCATGACGACGTCCGGGTTGTCCATGTCGATGGTGTCGGCGCCCTGCACCAGCGAGAGCGTGCGCGGATAGAAGAGCAGGGCCAGCGCGCCATCGACGCCCACGAGCATCAGAGGGTCTTCCTGCACCCGCTCCCCGAGCTGTTCCGCCACCTCGCCGAACCTGCTCCGGCCGACCAGCATCTCGCCGACGGAGTCGCTGCGGATGTGCGCGAAGGAGAGCACGATGCGGGTGACGTTGTTTTCGAGCACATGGATCTGCGGCACCAGCTCGCCCGCGACCATGTCGGACCAGGACAGCTCGTCCAGCTCGTCCATGCCGATGGTCAGGAGCGAGCCTCCGGACTCGGCGGACGGCCTGGTGGCCAGGTAGTTGGCGTACACCCGGCGGGCGGAGGCCCGGATGCCGCGCGACATGGCCGAGACCGAGATCGTCGCCCGCGACACCACGCGGACATCGCGCTTGGCGCGGAAGGGGTCGGAGATGGACTTGCCCGTGAACTGGGCTTCGTAGCCGGGGGTGCGCAGGAAGTCGCCGCGGGTGCGGATGTAGGACTCGACGTAGTGGGTGACCCGCACGCCGGTGAGGGTCCCTTCCCGGTCCATCCCCACCAGTACCTCGATGGGACCGTTGTAGCCGAGTTCCTCCGGGGGCACGTCCGACGTGAGGAAAGCATATCCGACGAGGGCGTCCTCGTCCGGGGCGTCGGCCGCGTAGCCGACGATCACCCGCGGGTCGCCGTCCCGCATCTCGAAGAAGGTCGCCCCCGGCAGTACCTCCTCGACGAGGCTCTGCGGGAACGGGAAGTCGTCCGCGACCTGCTGGGTGAGGGCAGGAGAGGGCACGAAGATGCACAGGACGACCACCGCGAGCAGCCGCGCCACCGTCGTTCCCTCCGGCGCCTCAGGCATCCACGCGTGCGAGCCGGAGCGCGTTGCCCGTCACCAGCAGCGAAACCCCCACGTCGCCCACCAGGACTGCAGTGATCAGCGAGACCATCCCGAGCGGCACGCCCACCACCAGAACGAGCTTCACCAGCAGGGCGGTGGTGATGTTCTGGCGGATGACCGCCCGCGACTTGCGCGACAGCCGGAACAGGTAGGGCAGCCGGGTGAGGTCGTCGCCCATCAGCGCCACGTCCGCGCTGTCGATGGCGGCGTCGCTCCCGGCGGCGCCCATGGCGATGCCCACGGAGGCGGCCGCGAGCGAGGGCGCGTCGTTCACGCCGTCGCCCACCATCGCCACCCGGCCGTGCTCCCGCTCGAGCGCCTTGAGCGCCTCCACCTTCTCGTGCGGGAGCAGCCTGGCCATCACCTCGTCCACGCCGGTCTCCCCTGCGACCCGGCGGCCGGTCGCGGCGGCGTCACCGGTGAGCATCACGACGGGACGGATTCCCATGCCGTGCAGCCGCCCCACCGCCTCCCGCGCCTGCTTGCGGGCCCGGTCCTCCAGCGAGATCCACCCCAGCGGCCCGTCCTCGTCCGCGACCACCACCACCGTGCGGCCGTCGCCGGTCATGCCCCCGGGTGCCTCCCCGATCCCCAGGACGGCCGGCTTGCCGACGAAGTGGCGCACGCCGTCCAGGCGGGCCTCGACGCCCTCGCCCCGGCGGGCGACGAAGTCGCGCACGGCGTAGTGGGTGTGGATGTCGCGCCTGCCCGCCTCCTCGTGGATCGCGCGCGCGACGGGATGCTCCGAGCGGGCCTCCACCGCGGCCGCGCGCGCCAGCACCGTGGCCGGTGGCGCCCCCCGGGTCGAGCGCACCTCCCGCACCTCCAGGTGCCCGACCGTGAGCGTGCCGGTCTTGTCCATCGCCATGGCCCGCACGCCGCTCATCGCCTCCAGGTAGACCCCGCCCTTGATCAGCACGCCGCGGCGCGCGGCGGCCGTGATGCCGCTCACCACCGCGACCGGGGTGGAGATCACCAGCGCGCACGGGCACGCGATCACCAGCAGCGTGAGCCCCCGCACCAGCCAGGTGATGAAGTCCGCGCCCGCGAGCGTCGGCACCGCCACCACCAGCACGGCCGCGACGGTGATCGCCGGCGTGTACCAGCGCGCGAACCGGGTCACCACCCGTTCCGTTTTCGCCTTCTCCGCGCCCGCCCGCTCCACCAGCTCCACGATGCGCGCGAGCGAGCTCGAGTCGGCGGGCTTCTCCGTGCGCACGTGCATATAGCCGTCGCGGGTGATGGTGCCGGCGAAGACCGGGTCGCCCCGGTCCTTCTCCACCGGAAGCGACTCCCCGGTGAGCGGCGACTCGTCCACCGCCGAGCCTCCCTCGACCACGCTGCCGTCGACCGGAATCCGCTCGCCGGGGCGCACCACCACCACATCCCCGACCGCGACCTCCGACGCCCGCACCGTCTCCTCCACCCCGGTGCGCAGCACCACGGCCGTCTTGGGTGCGAGGTCCATCAGCGACTCCATCGACGCCCGCGCGCGGTCCACCGCGTAAGTCTCCAGCAACTCGGCGGTCGAGAACAGGAAGGCGATGGCCGCGGCCTCCAGGTACTCCCCGATCGCGACCGCCCCCAGGATCGCCACAGTCATCAGGAAGTTCATGTCCAGCGAGAGCTCGCGCGCCGCGCGCACCCCGGCCGGCATGAACCTCCATCCGCCCACTAGGGCGGAGGCGACGAACAGGAGCGAAGGAATCCGCACCTCGTTCAGCGGCAGCGTGAACAGCAGCGGACCCACCCCGGCCAACTGGAGCGCGAGCCCGACCGCGAACAGCGCCGCTGACGCGTAGGTGATGCGGGCGTCCCGCGTCGCCCAGGTCGCGGCCGCGCGCTCCTCCCGCGCGCCGGTATCCGGCTCGGCCAGGTGCCCGAGGCGTCCGATCGCGCGCCGCACCTCCTCGGTCTCGACCCGGCCGGCATCGATCTCGACGGTCACGGTGCGGCCCACCAGGTTGGCTCCCACCCCGAGCACCCCGTCGACCCCGCGC
>VYDD01000279.1 GCA_009843625.1 Gammaproteobacteria bacterium
TCTGCATGTGAAACACCTCCTCCGTCCCCTCCCGCGGGTCGAGGAGGTAGATGTAGGCGAGATCCTCGTACCAGTACTCGTCCTTGGAGGTGCCGAGCAGGGCGATGCGCGATCCGTCCGGCGACCAGACCGGCGTGGAAGACGCCATCAGACCGCCGGAGATCTGCCGCTCCGCGCCCGTCGCGACCTCCACCACCCAGATGTCGTCTTCCCAGTAGTCGCTCCGGTTGGAGTAGTAGGCGATGTGCGTCCCGTCCGGCGACCACGCGGGGGCGAAGCGGAAGTCGTCCGCCGCCATGGAGCCGCGCGTGAGCTGCGCCGGCGGGACGGAGCCGTCGGACGGAACGGCCCAGATGTCCTGGTGGCCCGAGCGCCCGCTGTAGAAGGCGATGGTGCTGCCGTCCGGCGACGGCCGCGCGGCCCGTTCGTCGGCCGGGTCGTCGGTGATGCGGGTCGGCTCGCTCGACCCCACCGCCGCCCGCCACAGGTCCCCGCCGCGCGAGAAGACGATGCCCGACCCGTCGCCGAACCAGACCGGCGACGAGCCCTCCACCCAGGGCGCTGGCGCGGGATCACCATCCACCGCGACCAGAAAGACGCCCGAGAATTCCGCCGTGCTCGCGCTGACCGCGACCCATGCGCCGTCCGGCGAGAGCGCGGCCTGACGGGCGCCCCGGCTGCGGGTGAAGATGTTCTCCCAGGTGAGGGTCAGGGCGTCGCCTTCCACGTCCGCGACGGGTGGCGCGCATGCGAGCGGGAGCGAGAGTCCGAGCAGGCAAGCCACGGAAGCCGCGGCCCGGGCCCAAGCCGACGGCTGTATCCGCATCCACGATCTGTTGTCCATCGTCGGTCTCCCGGGTTGGTTGCGCCGGATGGGCAACCTACAATACGGGCCGGCGAGCGGCGCGGCATCCGCGGCATCCGGACCCATCACCACCCGGGAGAGATCGATGAGCGAACGCAGTGCGGACGCGAGCCGGGGAAACGATGCGGCATCCCCCGATGTGACGCTTTCCCTCCACATCGAGGCCAGCCCCGAGACCGTATGGGGCATCCTCACCACGCCCGGGCATTTCTCGGCCTGGATGGGTGGTCAGGTCTCGTTCGAGACCCGGGTCGGGAGCCCATACCGGGCCCTGTTCCCCCAGTACCAGATGGTGCTGGCCGGCGAAGTGCTCGACTTCGACGAAGTGAAGCGCAGGTTCGCGCTCTCGTGGGGCATCGAGTCGGGCCCGCAGGCGGACACCATGCCGGCCGCGTCGTCGCGCGTGGAGTTCCGGGTGACCGAGGGTCAGGGCGGCGCGCACGCCGACGTGCGTCACAGCGGCTTTCTCAGCGCCCGCACGGCCCGCGAGCACGAGGACGGCTGGCGCTTCCATCTGGGGCGCCTGGCGCTTTCCGCCAACCGGACCGACCTGTCGGCGGGACTGGCCCGCGCGCTGCCCGCCTGGTGGGCCGCCTGGAACGAACCGGACGAGGCCGCCCGGCTCAAGTCGCTGCGCGCGTGCTGTGCTCCCGATCTCGAATTCCGGGACGACTGGGCGGTGCTGCGCGGCATCGACCGCCTCAGCCTGCACGTCGCCAACTGCCACCGGTTCATGCCCGGCTGGCGCATCGAGCCCACCGGCGATGTGCGCGTGTGCCGGGGCGAGGCGCTGGTGGGATGGCGCTCCTCGGCCCGGGGACAGGGCACGCAGCAGGGGTTCAATCACCTGCGCGCCGATTACGACGGCACCCTCAGGCGGGTCGCCGGATTCCAGGCAGCGGGCTGACCCACGAACCTCGCGCCCACGTCCCGGCTGGCAGCATCTCGCGTGTGCGGATCTCCGGCGCTCGTCCTAGTATGAGGATCGGAACCTGGCGCCACGACTGCCGATCGTCCGGTACTCCGGTGAGGTAGTCGGCAACTCTCGCGGAGGCGGTTATGCGGCAGGGAGTAATCAGCAGGACGCGCCCTGGTCTCGCGGTCCTCGGCGCGGCGGTGGCTCTGGCGGCATCCCCGCTGGCGGCCCAGGAGGCGCTCGCCTTCTCCGATGACGAACTCGAGCGCGGACAACGGCTCTACCAGGCCCACTGCGGGCGCTGCCATGGCGTCCTCGGGATGGGCGGCGAGGGGCCGGGGCTTGCGGTCAGCCGCCTGCCGCGCGCGCCGGACCACGCCGCGGTCGTCGACGTCATCCGCAACGGGATTCCCGGCACCGGCATGCCGGGCCTGCGCGCCACCATCCTCCCGGACGAGGAAGCCGCTCTGGTCGCGGCCCACGTCATCTCGCTCCGTCAGGCGCAGCTCGTGGAGATCCCCGGCGATCCCGAGCGCGGCCGCGAGGTCTTCGAGACCACGGGCGTGTGCTTCTCGTGCCACATCGTCGAGGGACGCGGGGTCGGGATCGGCCCCGAACTGACCGGCATCGGCATGCGCCGGGGCCCGGAGTATCTGCGCGCCTCGCTGGTCGATCCCTCGGCGGAGCTTCCGGTCTTCCGCTCGGGGGCGCGCAGCGGGTTCGCCCAGTACCTGCCCCTGCGAGCCGTCACCATCGACGGCACCGTCTACGAGGGCATGCGGGCCAACGAGGACGCGTTCACCGTGCAGCTCATCACCGCATCCGGTTCCATCGTGTCGCTGCGCAAGGCCGAACTGGCCGAGTTCGAGAGGCGCTTCGGGCATTCCCTCATGCCCGCAACGGCAAGCCTTTCCAGCGAGGACATCGACAACCTCATCGCATACCTGGCCAGCCTCGGAGGATGAGCATGATCCGGTCCGCTGCACTTCAGCCTTCAAGGCGCCTTGCCCGCCCGGCGCCCCACCGCTCGCGTCGAGTCATCCACGAACTGCTGGCATGCGCGATCATCGTTGCGGGATGCCAGGCGGCCCCCGAGGGCAGCGCCCCTGCAGGCACGCCCGACCGGACCTACGTTCCCTTCGAGCGCCTGGTCAACGCCGACGCCGAGCCCCACAACTGGCTCACCTACTCGGGCAACTACGCATCCCACCGTTATTCGCAACTGGACCAGATCGACCGTTCCAACGTCGGCGACCTCAAGGTGCTCTGGGCCTACCAGATGGACGGCGGGATCATCGAGACCACGCCCATCGCCGTGGACGGAATCCTCTACGTTACCGAACCTCCGAGCACCGTGAGCGCCCTGGACGCGCGCTCCGGGCGCCAGCTCTGGACCTGGTCCCCGGAGATGGGGCCGGACGTGCTCAACATCGGCTTCCCGCGCGTGAACCGGGGGGTCGCGGTCCTCGACTCCACGGTGTTCGTGGGAACGCTGAACGCGCACCTGGTCGCTCTCGACGCACGCTCGGGCGCGGTGCGCTGGGATGTCGAAGTGGGCGACAATGCGATCGGTTTCTCGCTCACCCTGGCCCCGCTGGCCGTCAAGGACAAGGTGATCGTCGGCGTGTCCGGCGCGGAAGCCGGGGTTCGGGGCTACATCGACGCCTACGACGCCGAGACCGGCGAGCTGGCGTGGCGCACCTACACCGTCCCCGCGCCCGGCGAGCCCGGGAGCGAGACCTGGGGCGGCAACAGTTGGGAGACCGGGGGCGGGTCCACCTGGCTCACCGGCTCCTACGATCCCGAACTCGACCTGCTCTACTGGCCCATCGGCAATCCGGCACCCGACTGGAACGGCGACCTCCGCCCCGGCGACAACCTGTACACGGACTGCCTGCTCGCCCTCGATCCCGACACCGGAGAGATGATCTGGTACTTCCAGTTCACGCCCCACGACACCCACGACTGGGACGCCAACCAGATCCAGGTGCTGCTGGACGCCGAATGGGAGGGCGAGCCGCGCAAGCTGGTGGTGACCGCCAACCGGAACGCCTTCTTCTACGTCCTGGACCGCGAGACCGGGGAGTTCCTCCACGGGCGGGAATACTCGAAGCAGACCTGGGCGGAGGGCCTGGACGAGAACGGGCGCCCGATCGTGATTCCGGGAACCGACCCCACCGAGGAGGGCGTGCTGGTCTGGCCCAGCCTGCAAGGCGCGGCCAACTGGTTCAGCCCCAGCTACAGCCCGCGGACCGGCCTCTTCTACCAGCCCACCCGCATCATGGGGGCGATCTACTACAAGGCCGAAGTCGAATACGAGCCCGGGCAGCCCTTCCTGGGCGGAGGCGAGCAGGCGCTGCGGGGCGAGGAAGCCAGCGGAGCCATCAAGGCGCTCGACGCCCTGACCGGCGAGCTCGTATGGGAGTTCCCGCTGCTCTCACCACCCTGGTCGGGGGCGATGGCGACCGCGGGCGACCTCGTCTTCGGCGGGGACAACGAAGGCAACATCTTCGCCCTGGACGCGGAAACCGGCGAGCCCCTGTGGAACTTCCAGTCGGGCGGCGCCGTGCGCAGCGGCCCGATGTCCTACGAGGTCGACGGCCGGCAGCGCATCGTGAATACGGCAGGAGGCACGCTCTTTGTGTTCGGGCTCGACTAGCGATTACATCAGTAGATGTCAGGCTAGTTGTCAGTAGACATCAGTTCGGTGCGGGTCAGCAGCCGCCGGGGCGCAGGGGCCGCGACGGGACGTACCGCACCAGCCGCATGCGGTTGACCTCGCCCGCATAGATGTTTCCGTCGTAATCGACCCCGAGGAACTCGATGCCCGGCCCCACGTTCACGTCGTGCTGGGGCACAAAGCAGGTCACCCAGGCCTGCTCGGTCTTCAGGTCGCCGATGCGGATGCCCTTCTCCCAGCCGAAGTTGCTGCGCCAGGGGTCCGGCGGTCCGGTGCGCAGGTCGCCCGACAGCCCGTCGCCCGCATAAAGAATGTCTTCCCGGTCGATGAAGAGGCCGCTGGGCTTGCCGAAGTGGGTCCAGATGTAGAGCAGGTTCCCGTCATCGTCGAAGACCTGGATGCGGCTGTTGCCGCGGTCGGCGACCAGAACCCTTCCACGGGCGTCGATCTTGATGTCGTGCGGGTCGCTGAAGCGCCCGGGCTCCCGGCTCTCCGATCCCACGCCGCCTCCCACCGCCAGCACGAAACTGCCGTCGGGCGCCAGCTTCACGATGCGGTTGTTCCCGCCTCTGTGCCCGTCCGCAACCCAGATGTCCCCTTCCGGTGATATGGCGACGCCCGATGGCCCGTTGAAGTGCGTCTCGTCGTCCCCGTGCACACCCGCCTCCCC
>VYDD01000166.1 GCA_009843625.1 Gammaproteobacteria bacterium
AATAGCCCTGCTTCTTCTTGAGCTCCATCGAGCCATCGCGGTCATGGTCGATGAGGCGCCCCTCGCGTTCGGAGCGATCCGCCGCGAGCGTCTCGGCGATAACCGCGTCGAGCGTGTCCGCGTCGCTCTCGACGGCGGCGGTCAGCGGGTAGCAGCCCACCGTCCGGAAGCGGACGCGCCGCCGCTGCGGCTCCTCGCCCGGGAGCAGCGGCATGCGGTCGTCGTCGACCATGATCCACCGTCCATCCCGCTCGACGACGGGACGTTCGGCGGCATAGTACAGCGGTACGATCGGGATCTCCTCCGCGCGGATATACCGCCAGACGTCCGCCTCGGTCCAGTTGGAGAGCGGTGAGACGCGCAGGGATTCGCCGGGCGCCAGGCAGGTGTTGTACAGGTTCCACGGCTCCGGACGCTGCGCCTTGGGGTCCCATCGGTGGGCCGCGTCGCGCAGCGAAAACACGCGTTCCTTGGCGCGCGACTTCTCCTCGTCCCGCCGGGCGCCGACGAAGATGATGTCGTATTCGCCCTCGTCGAGCGCCTGCCGCAGCGCAACCGTCTTCATGACGTCGGTGTAGCGTTCCGATCCGTGATCGAAAGGATTGACGTCCTCGCGCAGTCCGTCCTCGTTGGTGTGAACCCGGAGTTCCACGCCCTCCTCCGCCACGGTGCGGTCCCGGAACTCGATCATCTCCCGGAACTTCCACGTCGTGTCGATGTGGAGCAGCGGGAAGGGCGGCACGGCCGGCCAGAACGCCTTCCGGGCGAGGTGCAGGAGCACCGAGGAATCCTTCCCGATCGAATACAGCATCACGGGCCGCGACGCCGCCGCGAGGCCCTCCCGGAGGACTTCGATGGCTTCGGACTCGAGCGACGCCGACCAGGCGCCCGAGAGATCGTCCTCACGGATCATGTGGGTATCCTCGGCGGGCGTTCCGACCTGTCGGGTTCCGCAACTGCCTGCTCAGGCCCCCGCCCGGGAATCGCGGGCCGCTTGCCGGTCGACTCCGCGCTCCACCGGGCTGCGCGTTCCCTTCCGCAGGCGACGACCAACTTTCGGACCCGGTATCAGGCCGTCATCGAGGAGTTGCTGGAATTGATCCACTATCGCATCCGCCGCAGGCCCGAACTCGATGCCGAGATCGGCTTCGGCGTAGCGATTGTCGAACCTGAGCGGGTAGCCCACGTTCCGCTTGACGACTGCTCGCGGTATCCCGCCCAGGGGCGCGAGCAGACCGACCACGAATTTTGGTACGGTGAGGCGGGGAAAGGGGAAGCCATCGCCGTAGTGTTCACGCAGAATTCTCCCGATCTCGATCAGCGTCACTGACTCGCTAGACAGGACGTGGCGCCCGCTGGCGCTCGGTCGTAGTGCCGCCTGCACGTGGGCGTCCGCCACGTCACGCACATCGACGATCGCTACCTCGAGATCCGGCGCACCTGCACGGTAGTAGCCGGTCGCGAATTCGCGCATGACGCGTACGCTTTCCGAACGCGAATGCTTGGTGAGGGCAGGTCCGAGGGTGAGTGCCGGGTTCAAGACGACGAGATCCCAGCGATCCTGACTCCCGGCGATTCTCCAGGCCAACCGTTCCGCCAGCATCTTGGAAAACGAATATGGTTGATGGCTCTCGCTGCTGGTTTCGTTCCAGTGACTTTCGTCGAATCGGCGTCCCTCAGTCTCCTCCAACTCCACCGCGTCCCCATAGATCGCGGCCACGCTCGACGTCAGAACCACTCGCTTGACCGTTGTGGTTCGAGTGGCCGTTTCCAGAACATTGCGTGTGCCCTGCGTGGCCGGCTCAATGAGATCGGAAACGGTATCTTTGACGCCTCGCAGCGCGACGGGTGAAGCCGTATGGAAAACCACTTCGCAGCCGATCATGGCGTGCTCGAAGGCCGCTGGTTGGAGCAGATCGGCCGCGAACAACTTGAGGGCTCCCCGTCCCTGGTCCAGCGCGCGGAGAGGCTCCGTCCGGATTGGATCCGTCGCGTCCCGCACCGTCGCGTGAACGTCGAAGCCGAGCCCAAGAAGCTCCTTCACGACCCACGAGCCAATGTATCCGTTTCCGCCGGTTACGAGCACGGGGCCCGGCGGTTGCACGAGTCGTTCCGCAGTCAATTACAATCTCCAGTTCATCGATGGTCGGCGCATCAGATGGGATAGTCCAGTCGTTCGAGCGCGGGGAGACAGGCCTCCGTCAGCGCCGTTTGCTGCTCCGGTGAGAGTTGCGCGAACTTCGATTGCATCGGCCGTGGGATAGAAGAGACATCTCTGAGCCAGCTATGATCTTCCAGACTTGGGTCGATGAATCGGATGAGCCGTCGGATCTGATAGCACGGATCCAGCTGTACGTCCTCGAACTTGACGTTGAGCAGGCGGTCAGTGGGGAGGTGGCCGAGCACCTGATCTCCCTTCTCGATCATCGCGGCCCAAAACGTCCCGAAATCCTCGAGCGTCAAACTGTCATAGTTCAGTCGCTCCGACCGGAGCAAACGATTTGCCAGCGGTTCAACCCAGGGGGCAGTTCGGTTCCAGAGGCGGTCTCTGGAGAGAAGCCCCGCAATATTGATCCGCCACCCCTCGATCCGGTGAAGGCTCGCCAGCATCATCCGAAACGGATAGTGACGACTCATTGAAATGGCCGTCTCGCGTCCATCGCGATACACATGGACGACGCGAGCCTCCGGGAATTGGCGTAAAAGCAGCGAGGCAAACAGCAGTGAGCCGCCTGAGCGTTCAGCCCAGACATCCCCGCCGAAGCGCCTGCCTAGCCAAGAAAACAGGTGTCGGAAATGAGCCGCGAGCGACTGTCTGGGCTGCTGCTCAACAACGAGCTCCAGTTCGTCGAACAAGGCCTCGTGCTGGTCGGTGAGGTGCGGAAGCGTGGCGCAGAGAATCGGCGGCACATTGCGCCGAGTGAAGCGCGCCTGCGGACCGTCGAATGGATAGAGCAACTCCTTGTAGGATTCCTTCGCCATAAGGGTGGTGCGGATCCGATGGCGGCTGTAGAGGTCCCACATCCAGGCTCCGGTAGGATTCCGGTACCGGAAGGTTCTCATACCGAGGTAGCTGAAGAACTCCGATACGCTCAATACTCGAGGGTGTCGATTGAGGATGTCCGACACCATGGTGGATCCGCACCGCCCGGTGCTCAGTACGAGTACGGGCGGAATGCGCTCAGTCGAGCTCCTTACCACGGGGTCGCCTTAAGCGCGTCCAGCTGATCCGGAAGATGGTACGTAATGCCCTCGATCATCGAGGCATCCAGCAACAGCACAAACTGGTCCATTCGCCACCGCCGGGCCGCGTCGGGAGCCACGCGGTGCAGACAGCGGTAGATTCCTCGTTTGCACCTCAGCCAGGCGAGCAGGCCCAACGTAGGTTGCCGGGGAAACCTGAGCCGGTTGGCGATCTCGCGGCCAAGAAGGGCCCGGGAGATCGCGTAACCGTGTCTCACCACGGCGCGTCGCGCAGCCGGATCCTTCAGCTCGGCCACGTCGGGCACCGCCTTGATCACCGCGTGGGAGATCAGGGCCGGTTCCAGCGCCGGGCGCGGTTCGCACGCCGCAGCCACAAGAGACAGCCGAGCGGTTCGGGCCTCGTCCCCTTCGAACAGGAGCACGTCGGGCGTGCCCGACAGCCACGAAGCGTAGCGCCAGACCTGCATGAAGGATTCGCGTTCCTCGGCCCCCAGCCTCGCTCCGAGCTGATTCACGTACCGCAACATCGTGGCGGAGAAGTTGGCTGACGCGAACCCCATATGCGCGGCGCTTAAGGGCACGCCGTAGACGGTCTCATCCCAGTCGCCCGAGTCTCTGATCAACCGCCTGACCTGGGCGTGCACGAGACGGATGCGGACGGACAGCCTCCAACCCTCCCCATGGCGCTCGAGGGCACCTGGAAGCATCACCTCCAGCAGATGTCGCGTGTTCTGCCGGATTCGTCGCAAGCCATGCTTTGTGGTGACTCGTCGCGTCATGCAGAACGCCTTGCTGATCAGGCTTGAGAAATTCAACAAGGTCGCGATGATGAAGGCCGGGACGAAGAGATCGGAGTTCTCGTGGAAGGCAGCGATTCCTGCCCGATATTCGCCTGGTCTATACCAATCTGGAGGCGTCTCGAGTTCTCCAAAAAAATCCTGTAACGGCTCCGGCCCCTTACGAAGAGTGTCCCAATCCCGTTCCATGCCTGCATTGATGAGGGCATGAACGGTGCCAGGCGCGCACGTCCCCAATGAATCGACGGCAGCATCGCCCAGAGGGTCGCTGATCAGCGTGTTGCTCACGTACAACGACGCGAGATCCGGATCGTGGACGACCGCTCGCGGATATCCGGGACGATACGCTGTGGGGAGGGTGATCTCGGTCACCGTTGAGGTGGACATCGAAGGTCGCAGCGCCGGGAACGGACAAGCTGTCCGCTAACGCGGCGGGTCCGTGCGGCGTAGTAGACAGGTGTAACGACGCGACGCCTGCCCGGCATTACGGCGTGCAAGGCTGCCGGTGTCGCCGGACTAAAGCGGATCATCGTGATCCTCGCTGCGGCGGAGGCTCGCTCGGCGTCGCGGACATGGATCATGTGTCGTCTCCGTTTCTCCGTTTTCTGATCATCGGTGGAACCCCTCGCGAGGTCTCCGGCGAACGTGACATGGCGGCCGCCAGGATTCTCCGAAACGCCGCCGACGCTGTCGGCCCGGTAACGGAGGATTACCAGGTGGGCAGTCGGATGCAACGGCAAAAACGTTGAGCCCCAGGCTCAGTAATATTGAGCCACGATGCGGCCCCGGCGCGTCGCGAACGGGCTGCGCTTCCTCCTGAATTCACGCTGGACGCCGGCAGCCGACACCATTCCCCTTGAGCGAACGCCGTGCGCAGAAGCCGGTTGCGTGCCATCCTCCACGCCGCGGCGCGATCCGGACCCCGTTTCCGCTGGATGGCCGCTCTTGATCCCCGCGATTGACTGCGGCCCATCCTTCTTATAGTCTGACTCAGTATTATTGAGTCAAAAACCGGAGCATGAAAACCTATGAAGAACAAGCGGCAGCTTCCCCTGAACTCGCTCCGGGCATTCGAGGCGGCGG
>VYDD01000058.1 GCA_009843625.1 Gammaproteobacteria bacterium
CGCTGGGACTCCGCGACGGGGTTAGGGCGAAGAGGCAGGCGGACGAATTCGCCGCCGGGTTCGTCGGCCCGAGCTTGAACGGAAAGGCGGAGGTCGAGCCCAAGCGGCTCACGCTGGAAACGCTGTTTGAAATTTACGGTGAGGAGGTGACGCCCACCAAGGGCTTGCCGTCGCGGTGCCACGACAGGGCCGCGATGAAGATGTTTCTGGGGTTCCTCGGACGGAATCGCGATCCGGCAACGCTGTCCCGGAGGGACTGGGACCGGTTCATCCGGGCCCGGGGGGCGGGCGCAGTCGGACCGAGCGGCAAGCCCGTGTCCGATCGAACGATCGAGCATGACCTCAAGTTTCTGATCGCGGTCCTCAACTGGGCCGCGAAATCGCGGGACGAGCACGGAAAACTCCTGCTCGACTCGAATCCCCTGAGAGGCCTAAGGACGCCGAAGGAAAAGAACCCTACCCGGGTGCTTCTCGCACAGGCGGAATACGAGGCCCTGCTCGAGGTTTCGGCGGAGACGGACTGGCGCTTCCGCGTAGCCCTCGTCCTCGCACACGAGACGGGACATCGCATCGGGGCTATTCGGCAACTCAGATGGTCTGACATCGACATGGAGACGAAAACCGTCCGGTGGCAGGGCGAGCACGACAAGTCCGGCTACGAGCACGTCACGCCGCTGACCGAGGAAGCGCTCGCGGTCCTCGAAGAGACACGGCGAGAGAACTTCGGCCCGGGAGACGCACCTGTGCTACCTACTTCCACGGATCCCTCGACATGCGTCAGCCGATGGCTGGTCCGTGACTGGTGGCAAGAGGCCGAAACACGGGCGGGGTTGGAGCCGAAGCGTGGCCGGGGGTGGCACTCGCTGAGGCGGAAGTTCGCGTCCGACCTTATGGACGAGCCGCTCAAGGTGCTCTGCGAACTGGGGGGCTGGAAGACGGCCAAGACGGTGCTCCAGTGCTATCAGAAGGCTGACGAAGCTCAGCTTCGGAAGGCGCTTGCCAACCGTCGGAGAGTTGGCGCCTGACGCAATCGCCGGGAACCAAATGGCTGGAATCCGGCCAGCCAAACTCGTAAGTTCAATACCCACTGAGGGCTGCCGATCTATGACATCCTGCCGGGATGGCGGAACAGGTAGACGCGAAGGTCTCAAAAACCTTTGCCCGTTGGGGCGTGTGGGTTCGAGTCCCACTCCCGGCACTCACGCACGAACCGGGGGAAGCGCCGCATGCGTGCTGACATCGCGACGCGGCTCAAGCGCGGGCGCACGGCCCTCGCCACCACTCTGCTGGGCTGGTTCGTGGAGGCCCTCGGCCGCACCTGGCGCATCGAGATCGCGGAGGGCCGCGAGCACCTGGATGCGCTCTCCGCGGGGGGGCCACCCGCCATCCTCGCCTTCTGGCACGACCGCGTCATTGCCGGGGCGTATTTCACGGGCGCACGCATGGCGCGGGGAAAGGGCGTTGACGTCACCGCCCTCACCAGCCGGTCGGGAGACGGCGAGCTGGTGGCGCGCATCATGCGGCGATGGGGCGCGCGCATCGTTCGCGGCTCGTCGAGCGCGGGCGGGCGCGAGGCGATGTGGGCGCTTCGCTCAGTCATCCGGCGCCACGGTTCGTCTCCGATCCTGGTCCCGGACGGCCCCCGGGGCCCCGCGCGACTCCTCAAGCGCGGGGTTCTCGTACTCGCGCGCGTGTCCGGCGCGCCCATCCTGGCCATGGGCCTCGCCTCCGACCGCCACTGGCGACTGAACTCCTGGGACGGGATGATCATCCCCAGACCGTTTGCCCGGGTCCGCCTGTGCGTGCGGCGCTTCGATATCGACCGCCATACCCGGGAAGAGCCGGACCACGACTCCGATCGCGAGGAGCGGCGTCGGCTCGAGTCGCTGCTGAACGAGGTGACCCGCCGCGCCGACGACGTCGCGGCGCTCGGCGCATAGGCCCGCAAGCGCTCGCGCGCCCCCGATCCCTTGCCATCGGCTGCGCAATCGTAGATGCTTTTCACGCCCATGGATGCTGCGCACGCGGTACATTTTGCGCGCCCGCGGGCATGTATCCTCCCACAGGTTGGAGAGCCCTCCGAAAACCATGCCGGGATCCTCCGAGACCCCTTCCCGGGCAGAGCGCTGGCTGGCGGGTGTGGCGCGCGCCGGCCGCACCGTGCTGCAGCACTCCGGCGAGATCGCGATCCTGTTGCGCGATATTGTCGCTGCGCTCGTCGGCCTCCGGGTCTCGCTGCGGTCGATCCTGCGGCAGATGTATGTGATGGGCGTGCAGAGCCTCCCCATCGTGATCCTGACGGCCGTGCTCGCCGGCATCGTCACCAGCCAGCAGGGCGGCTATCAGTTCACCGGGGCCATTCCCCTGTACGTGCTGGGCAGCATCGTCGCCGAATCGGTGGTGCTGGAGATGGGACCGGTCCTGACGGCGATCGTCCTGGTGGGGCGGGTGGGCGCCCGCATCACCGCGGAACTCGGCACCATGAAGGTCTCCGAGCAGATCGACGCCTTCTACAGCGTAGGACGGGATCCGGTGTCGATTCTGGCTGCTCCCAGGGTGGTCGCGGGCATCATCGTGGTCCCCATCCTGGTTGCGGTCGCAAACCTGGTGGGCATCCTGGCCGGCATGGTCTCGGCTCAGCTCACCGTGGGGCTCGGGCCCAACAGCTTCTTGTACGGGGCTCGCCTCTACTGGCAGTCCTGGGATCTCTTCTACTCGCTTACGAAGGCGCTCGTCTTCGGCTTCACCATCCCCGTGGTCGCCATCCACATGGGACTGCGGACGGAGGGAGGAGCCGAGGGAGTCGGCAAGACGACGACGCAGGCGGTCATGTTCATGACGCTGGCGGTTCTGATCATGGACGCCCTCTTCCCACCCCTCCTGCTCGACTAGAGCGCGATGCAGACTCGCCCCGTCATCCGGTATCGCGCAGTGCACAAGGCGTTCGACCTGCCCGTGCTGGAGGGCATCGACCTGGACATCTTCCCGGGAGAGATGTTCGGCCTCTTCGGCGCCTCGGGTGCCGGAAAGAGCGTCCTGCTCAAGACCACCATCGGGCTGATCGTTCCCGACCGGGGCGACGTGGAGGTGGACGGCAGGTCGGTCTTCTTCGGAGATCGCAGGGACGTGCGGAAGATCCGCGACAAGGTCGGGTACGTGTTTCAGCATGCGGCGCTCTTCGATTCGCTGAACGTCTTCGAGAACGTGGAGACGGGGCTGCCTCTCAGGCGCCTTCGGGCCATGGACGGCAGGCGCGTCGCGCGCCTGGTGTGGGAGGCGCTGGAACGGGTTCTCCTGGACCCGCGTGAAGTGATGACCAAGCTTCCCGCCGAACTTTCCGGCGGGATGAAGAAGCGGGTGGGGATCGCGCGCGCCATCGTGGGAGGGCCGGACATCCTCCTCTGGGATGAACCGACCACCGGGCTCGACCCGGTCAACACCGCGGGAGTGCAGCGTCAGATCCGGCGTCTCTCCCGCGAACTGGACGTGACTTCGGTCATCGTGACCCACGACATCGAGGGAGGGCTGGAGATGTGCAACCGGGTGGCGATGCTGGAGGGTGGGCGGCTGCGGTTCCTCGGAAGCCCCACGGCCTTCCGGGCAAGCGGCGATCCGATCGTGAGAGCATTCGTGGACAGAACCGCTGCCGAGGCGGCGGTAGACCTGGTGGCAACGACATGAACGAAGCGGAAACGGACTACCGGACGAGCTCCGGGCCCTCGGACGCGGAACTCAGGCACGCCGTCCCGCCGCGGGCGCTCATGAGCGAGGCGCGCGTCGGGATCTTCATCGTCGCAGGAGTGCTGGCTACGCTGATCGCCCTCTTCATGCTGACCGATCCGTCCATGTTCCGGGGGCGCTACTCGGTGATGGCCGTGGTGGAGAACGCGGGCGGACTGCGCAGATCCGATCCCGTGCAGATGCGCGGCGTCAACATCGGGCGGGTGATGAGCTTCGTCATGGTGCCCCAGGGGGTGAGCATCGAGCTCGAGATCGAAGGGGAATACGAGATTCCCGGCGATTCCCGGGTGCGGCTGGTCGGCATCGGTTTGATGGGAGGTCGCACCGTGGAGATCCTTCCCGGGAACTCGCGCGTCATGGCGGAGGGCGGCGACATCCTTCAGGGGACGGTGACCTCCGACGTCTTCGGCATCGTGTCGGAAGTCGGCGACGATGCCGAAGACGTGATCCAGCGGGTGGCGGCCCTGCTGAACGAGCCCACGGTGGCGTCGTTTCAGACCAGCGCGCAGCAACTGGAGTCCCTGCTCGGCGACTTTGCGGTCATCGCTCGCGAGCAGCGGAACGAGATCTCCCAACTGGTCGAGTCCATCAACGAAGCCGCTCGCTCGGTGAGCAGTACGACGTCGTCAACGGCACCCGCGCTCGAGAGCGCCGCCATGCGGGCGGATTCCGCGCTCGCGGCGGTCAACCGGAATCTCGAAGTCCTCGAACCGGCGCTCGCCGACGTGCGCGCCATCGTCGGGCGCATGGAGCGCGGGGAGGGTACCCTGGGAAGGCTGTCCCAGGACGATTCGCTCTACGTCAACCTGACCGCGGCCGCGTCGAGTCTGCAGCTGCTGCTGGACGACATCCGCGAGAATCCCGGCCGGTACATCAGCCTCTCGATCTTCTGACGGCCTGAGGTTCGGGCCGTCTACCAGCCCGGCGCCAGGGTGAAGCCCCAGTGCCAGCCCTTGTCCGGCCGTTGGAACGGGTAGGCGTAGTAGCTTTCCAGGATCAGGAACCCGAGCAGGTTGGCCCGCGCCGAGACGCCGGTGCTGAAGACGGGAACCCGATCCGTCGTCTGTCTGTCAAAGCGCAGATCCACGGTCCCGAAGTCGTCCCACGCCAGACCCACGTCGGCGAAGGTGACCAGTTCGATGGGCAGGAAGGGCAGGTTGAGCAGGCCGAACTGGCTCACGCCGGTGATCGGAACCCGGAATTCGAAGTTGAACACCTGGATGCGCTGGCCGAACAGCTGCCGGTAACGCTAGGCTTCCGGGCAGATCTCCCCCCCGCAGCCTTTGAAGTCGAAGCTCTCTCTCGCGTAGACCCGTATGAGTCTCTCGTAC
>VYDD01000052.1:0-430 GCA_009843625.1 Gammaproteobacteria bacterium
CCCCTCGCACGCATCCGCCGCGAACTGGACGAGCGGACCGGCGGCCGCGAGGCGGAAGCGCCCGACGCCGACGGCGACCTCCCCGGCTACAGCCCGCGCGCGCTTCTGCGCAAGAAGGTCTTCGACGAGTGCACCCCGGACGACCTCCGCGACATGGAGCGCCTGCTCGAGCGCCTCGCCCGCCGCATCGCCACCCGGCCGAGCCGCCGGCTGGTGCCGTCGGAGCGCGGGCCGGTGGTGGACGTGCGCCGGAGCTTCCGCCGCTCGCTGGCCCACGGCGGCGAACTGGTCGAGCTGGCGCGCCGCGCGCGGGCCGTCGAGCTCCCCAGCCTGGTGGTCCTGTGCGACACCAGCGGGTCCATGGACGCCTGCTCGCGCTTCCTGCTCGCCTTCGTCTTCGCGCTGCGCAAGGTCACGCGCCGCACCGAGA
>VYDD01000052.1:440-5051 GCA_009843625.1 Gammaproteobacteria bacterium
CACCTCACTCACGCGGCTGACCCCGTGGCTCCGGACCGGCGACGTGGCCGGCACCCTCGAGCGGCTCGCCCGCAACGTGGCGGACTGGTCCGGCGGGACGCGCATCGGCGAATGCCTGCTCGCCTTCGTCGACCACCACTTGCGGCACACCGTGCGAAGCGATACCACGGTCTTGATCCTGAGCGACGGGCTCGACCGCGGCGATACAGAGTCGCTGGAGACGGCCCTGCTGGCCATCCGCCGGCGCGCCCGCAGGATCATCTGGCTGAACCCGCTCATGGGCGACCCGCGCTATCGCCCGGAGGCGAAGGGGATGCAGGCGGCGCTGCCGCATGTGGACCGGCTGGTGCCCGCCCACAACCTCGAGGCGCTGGAGGCGATACTGCCGATGATCGAGCGATAGACGATGCGCGACGATCCCGGAATCGCGAGACTAACGGAAATGACCGAGTAACCGGAATAACCGGAGAAAACACCCGAATGAAGATCCAGGACGGATTCACCATCGACGCGCCCGCGGCCGACGTGTGGGCGCTGCTCTCCGACCCCGAGCGGGTCGCGGACCTGCTCCCCGGCGCGAAGATGGGGGACATGATCGACGACAATACCTACTCGGGCGGGATGTTCGTGAAGGTCGGACCCCTCGCGGTGGCATACGACGGGACCGTATCCTTCCAGTTGAACGAGAGCGACCGGTCCGTACAGGTGCGTGCCCGCGGCCGGGGCAAGCGCGGCATGGGCACCGCCGAGATGACCATGACCAGCCAGGTGGTCGCGCACGGCGACGCGCGCACCGAGGTGACGATCGATTCCGATGTGGTTGTGACCGGTATTCTGGCGCAGATGGGACGCGGCATGATCCAGGTCGTGTCGAAGAAGATGCTACAGGAGTTTGTGGGAAACCTCACCAAAGCACTTGCCTGACTCACCAAAGCACTTGCCTGAACCGGCAGAGGAGAGCTGAGACATGATTCCCCCGCAGTTCGACTACCACGCCCCCGGCTCGCTGGACGAGGCGCTGGGGCTGCTCGGCTCCCTCGACGACCCGAAGGTGATGTCGGGCGGGCAGAGCCTGCTGCCAATGCTGAAGCTGCGCCTGGCGTCGCCGGCGAACATCGTGGACATCGGCCGCATCCCGGGCCTCGACACGCTCGCGGAAGAGGACGGTTTCCTGCGCATCGGCGCGCTGGTCACCGAGACGCAACTGGAGCAGTCGGCGGTCGTGGCGGGGCGCTATCCCATCCTGCTCGACACCGCGAAGGTGATCGCCGACCCGCTGGTGCGGAACCGCGCCACCATCTGCGGCAACATCGCGCACGGCGACCCCGCCAACGACCATCCCGCGACCATGCTGGCGCTCGGCGCGCAGGTGGTGGCCACGGGACCGGACGGCGCGCGCACCATCGACGTCGGCGAGTTCTTCTTCGGGCTCTTCATGACGGCGCTCGGAGAGGATGAGATCCTGACCGAAATCCGCATCCCGGCGCCCCCCCCCAACAGCGGCGGCGCCTACGTCAAGCTCGAACGCAAGGTGGGCGACTACGCCGTCGCCGGATCCGCCGTGCAGCTCGCCCTGGCCGACGACAGCACAGTGGCGAGCGCGGGCATCGGGCTCACCAACCTGGGCATCGCCCCCATCCGCGCGACCGCCGCGGAGGAAGCGCTGACCGGCCAGGCCCCCACCGACGACACCATCGCTGCCGCCGCCCAGGCCGCCGCCGACGCCACCGAGCCCATCCCCGACCGGCGCGGTTCCATCGAATACAAGCAGAACATGGCCCGCGTGCTCACCGCCCGTGCCATCCGCAAGGCGCTCGCGCGCGCAGGAGGATAAAGCGATGGCCACACACAACATCAACGTCACCGTGAACGGCGAGGCCCACGCGGCCGCCGTCGACTCGCGGCTCCTTCTCGTGCACCTGATCCGCGACGACCTCGCGCTCACCGGCACCCACATCGGCTGCGACACCACGCACTGCGGCGCCTGCACCGTGCTGATGGACGGCGTGCCCGTGAAGTCGTGCACCGTGCTGGCCGTCCAGGCCGACGGGGCCGAGATCGGCACCGTGGAAGGACTCGCCGGCGCGGACGGCATGACCCCGCTGCAGGAGGGCTTCCAGGAGGAGCACGGACTCCAGTGCGGCTTCTGCACCCCGGGCATGCTCATGACCGGGACCGCGCTGCTCGAAAGCAATCCGAACCCCAGCGAAGCCGAGATCCGCGAGGCCATCTCCGGGAATCTCTGCCGCTGCACCGGATACGTGAACATCGTCAAGGCGGTCGAGTACGCCGCCGCAAAGACGGGGGAGGGCGACTGATGGCACCGAGAACATCCGCCAAGATCTGCGGCATGGGCCACTCCATGAAGCGCAAGGAGGACCCGCGCTTCCTGCAGGGCAAGGGCAACTACATCGACGACTTCACGCTGCCGGGGATGCTGTGGCTGGACATCGTCCGGAGCCCCATCGCCTACGGCAGGATCAAGAACATCGACTCCTCGAAGGCGCTCGAGATTCCCGGCGTGCTCGCCGTGCTCACGGGCAAGGACCTGGAGGCGTACGGTCTGCACTGGATGCCGACCCTCATGTCGGACACCCAGATGGTGCTCCCCACGGACACCGTGATGTACCAGGCGCAGGAGGTGGCCGGGGTGATCGCCACCTCGCGCTACGCGGCCGCCGACGGCGTGGCCGCGGTCGAGGTCGATTACGAGCCCATGAAGCCGGTCATCGACCCCTTCCAAGCGCTCGAGGACGACGCGCCCGTGCTCCGCACCGACAAGGAAGGCAAGACCGACAACCACATCTGGCACTGGGAGGCGGGCGACAAGGAGGCCACGGACAGGATCTTCGAGGAGGCCGATGTCGTGGTGCGCGAGAAGATGCATGTGCCGCGCATCCACGTGGCGTCGATCGAGACCTGCGGCTGCCTCGCCGACTTCAACCCGGTCGAGGGGCACCTGACCGTCTACATGACCACCCAGGCGCCGCACGCCATCCGCACCGTGCTCGCGCTGGTGGCGGGCCACGTGGGGCTCTCCGAGGAGAAGATCCGCGTGGTGAGCCCCGACATCGGGGGCGGATTCGGCGGCAAGGTGCCGGTGTACCCCGGCTACGTGATCGCCATCGCCGCGTCGGTGGTGCTGGGCAAGCCGGTGAAGTGGATCGAGGACCGGATGGAGAACCTCCAGGCCGACTCGTTCGCGCGCGACTATCACATGGACGCCGAGATCGCGGCCAACGCCGACGGCAAGATCCGGGCGCTACGCATCAAGACGATCGCGGACCACGGGTATTCGGACGCCCAGGCCGCGCCGTCGAAGTGGCCGGCGGGGCTGTTTTCCATCTGCACCGGGTCGTACGACATGGAGCAGGCGTACGCCGAGGTCGACGCGGTCTACACCAACAAGCCCCCGGGAGGGGTCGCGTACCGCTGCTCGTTCCGCGTGACCGAGGCCGTGCACTGCATGGAGCGGGTCGTCGACACGCTGGCGCACAAGGTCGGCAAGGATCCGGCGCAACTGCGCGAGGAGAACTTCATCCCCAAGGAGGCCTTCCCCTACCAGTCCCCGCTCGGCTGGGAATACGACAGCGGCGACTATCAGGCCGCGATGGACAAGGCGAAGGAGATGATCGGCTACGACGAGCTGCGCGCCGAGCAGGCCGAGAAGCGCGCGCGCGGCGAGCTGATGGGGATCGGCGTGTGCAGCTTCACCGAGGTGCTGGGCGCCGGCCCGTCGAAGGACTTCGACATCCTGGGCATCAAGATGTTCGATTCGGCCGAGGTGCGCGTGCACCCGACCGGCAAGGCGATCGCCCGCTTCGGCACCAAGTCGCAAGGCCAGGGCCACGAGACCACCTACGCGCAGATCATCGCCGAGGAGCTGGGCCTCCCGGCCGCGCACGTGCAGGTGGAGGAGGGCGACACCGACACCGCCCCCTACGGGCTGGGCACCTACGCCAGCCGCTCGACCCCGACCGCGGGCGCCGCGGGCGCGATGGCCGCCCGCCAGATCCGCGACAAGGCCGCGAAGATCGCCGCGCACCTGCTCGAGGTGAGCGAAGAGGACCTGGACTGGGAGCCCGGCACCTTCTCGGTGAAGGGCGCGCCCGACAAGTCGGTGTCCATCCAGGACTGCGCCTTCGCCGCCTACACCAACATGCCCCCGGGGATGGAGCCCGGGCTGGAGGCGACCAACTACTACGACCCGCCCAACCTCACCTTCCCCTTCGGGACGTATATCTGCGTGGTGGACATCGACCGCGGCACCGGCGAGGTGACCGTGCGGCGGTTCGTGGCGGTGGACGACTGCGGGAACATCATCAACCCGATGATCGTGCAGGGTCAGATCCACGGAGGGCTGACCCAGGGTATCGGGCCCGCGCTGTATGAGGAGATTCCTTACGACGAAGACGGCAACAACCTCGCCGGCTCGTTTATGGATTACCTGGTGCCGACCGCAGTGGAAACGCCGGCGTGGGAGACGGGGCATACGGTTACGCCCTCGCCGCACCATCCGCTGGGGGCGAAGGGGGTTGGGGAGTCGGCTACGGTTGGGGCGCCGCCGGCGATTGCGAACGCTGTCGTCGACGCCCTGGCGCACCTGGGGGT
>VYDD01000059.1 GCA_009843625.1 Gammaproteobacteria bacterium
GGATCCTACCCGGCGGTCTTCCTGCTGGGCGCCACCTCCGGCATCGTGGCCGCGCCCTGCGGCGCCCCCGCCTTCGCGGTGGTCCTCACCTGGGTGGCGGCGACCCAGGCCGGCGCCATGGGGTTCATCTACCTCTTCGTGTTCTCGCTGGGGATGACCTCGCTGCTGGTTGCGGTCGGCCTCTTCTCCGGCACCGCCGCCTGGCTGCCCAAGTCCGGAGCCTGGATGGTATGGATCAAGAAGGCGGCGGGTATCATTATGCTTGGGGTGGCTGAGTACTACCTGATTCAAACAGGACTGGTGATGTGAATAGGGTCAGACGGAATCTATTGGCGGCGGTGGCGGCGCTCGGCGCCGTCGTGATGCTCTTCAGCGCCGCGGGCGCGCAGGAACGGGGCGAGATCGGCATCGCCGTGGGCGAGACGCCGAATCCACCCACCATCGAGAACCTCGACGGTGAACCCGTCGACCTCGCGGACTACGTCGGCGAGCAGCCCCTGCTGCTCGAGTTCTGGGCAAGCTGGTGCGAGCAGTGCGAGGCGCTGCAGCCCAGCATGGACGCCGCCTTCGAACGCTACGGCGACGAGGTTGGTTTCCTCGCGGTCGCGGTGGCCGTCGCCCAGACGCAGCGCGCCGTGCGCCGCCACCTCGAGCGGCACGCCATCCCCTTCCCGATGCTGTGGGACACGCGGGGCGCCGCCACGCGCGCCTTCCTGGCGCCGGCGACCGCCTACGTGGTCATCCTGGACGCGGAGGGCAAGGTCGCCTACACAGGCATCGGCCCTCAGCAGGACATCGTCCAGGCCGTGGGCGACGTGTTGACGGCGGAGGCATCGACCGGCAGGTAGGCAGACCCGGACAGCGTCAGACGGCAGCGGTCGAGCGAGTCTGCCTGGCCGTTCTCAGCGACTCCTCACCCCACCGGACGCCGCAGCTGCCCGAACTCGTAGTTCGCCGGAGGCTCAGCGCCCATGAGATGGCGCACGAAGTAGTCCCAGCGCTTGCGCATCATGTAGGGCTCGTTGCCGAAGCCGTGGCCGCGGTTCGGGAACAGCACCAGGTCGAAGTCCTTGTTCGCGGCGATGAGCGCATCCACCACCAGCATGGTGTTCGAGTGCGGCACGTTGGTGTCCATGGTGCCGTGGGCGATGAGCAGCTTGCCCTGCAGGTTCCCCGCCACCAACTGGTTGGCCTGGTTGTCGTAGTTGGTGGTGCCGTCGTCGTATTCCTCGAGCAGCCCCTGCCACTTCTCACCCCAGTCGTCCTCGTAGTTGCGGTTGTCGTGGTTGCCGGCCTGGGACACCGCCACCTTGTAGAACTCCGGATAGCGCAGGATGCCGGCCGTGGAGGCGAAGCCGCCCCCCGAGTGCCCGAAGATCCCGACCCGGTCGATGTCCATCCACTCGTGCCGGTCGGCGAGCTGCTGGATCCCGGTGATCTGATCGGGCAGGCCGTTGTCGCCCATGTTGCCGTAATACGCCTCGTGGAAGCTCCGCGAGCGCATCGGCGTGCCCATGGCGTCGAGTTCAACCACCACGAATCCCAGTTCTGCGATCGCCTGCAGATCCCGGTGCGCGGCGCGGAAGCTGCGGCTCCCCACGCTGCCGCTCTGCGGACCCGGATAGAGGTAGTTGACGATCGGGTATCTCAGCGAAGGGTCGAAGTCGGAGGGGCGGAACATGAGCCCGTAGAGATCCGTGACGCCATCGCGTGCCTTCACTTCGAAGGGGATGGGTGGCTGCCAGCCAGCTGCCTGGAGTTGCGAGATGTCGGCCTGCTCCAGCTCCACCACGACCTCCCCGCTCATGTCGCGCACGACACTAACGGGCGGGGTCACGGGCGTGGACCAGCTGTCGACGAAGTACTCGCCGTCGGGGGAGCGCGAGATGGTGTGGTCGGCGCTGTCCGGGGTGAGCAGCCGCACGTCGCCGCCGTCCAGCCCGATCTGGTACAGGTAGCGGAAGTAGGGATCCCCGTCCTCGCGCTCGTTGCCGATGAAGAGCACGGTGCGCGCTTCGGCGTCGACCTCGAGCACCTCCAGGACGTTCCACTCCCCGGAGGTCATCTGCCGCTTCAGGTCGCCCGACTCCAGGTCGTACAGGTAGAGATGGCTCCAGTTGTCGCGCCGGGAGAACCAGATGACCTCGCCGCTCTCCTCGAGGACACGCCAGTTGTGGGATCCGTCTCCGGACTCGAAGAAGGTCTCCACCCGCTCTTCGAGGACATCCCGAACCTCGCCGGTGCGAGCGTCCGCGATGCGCAGGATGGCCTCCTTGTGGTCGCGGGAACTCGACACGAAGGCGACCTGGGTGCCGTCGTCGCTCCACTCCACGTCCGCGAAGGTGCCTCCGCAGGCGACATGGTCGCACACCGTCGAGCGGTGCTGGTCCGGAGACATGTCGAAGCGCACCAGGCGTGAGTCGGCGGGCGCGTCCAGGTCGACCACCACACGGTGGATGCGGAAGATGACCGAGTCCTCGGGCAGGGGATAGCGCCAGGCATCGAGCTCTGGATGGCCCACCTGGGTGTTCACCATGTACATCATCCCCACGCCACGCGCGTCGTGCTGGAAGGTGGCGATCCTGCGGCTGTCGGGGGACCAGCGCAGCACGGGCCGCGGACTGCGTATCCAGCCCGCATTGTTGGTCGCGTAGCCGAAGTCCTCCACGCCGTCGAAGGTCAGCTGCGTCTCCCCTCCGGTATCGGTCTCGCGCACCCAGAGGTTGTGGTCGCGGATGAACGCCTCGCGCCCCTGGTCCGGCGAGACGACGCCGGCCGAGCGGCGGAAGGCCGCCTCGAAGCCCATGGAGATCGCCATGTAGTTGGCCCGGCGCTGCTCCGGGGAGCCCTCCAACTCCTCGCAGCGGAAGGCGATCGTGCTGCAGCGGAAGGCGCGCCCCTCGTCGCTGAAGTCGTCCCCTTCGGGCGCGAAGAGCACCACCGCCGCCTGGGGGACGAACTGCCCACCCGGCAAGCCCGCCGCCGTCGCGCCCGCGCCCGCCACTCCCGAGAGCGCGTTCGCCATCCGCTCGTGGTCGAAGGCGGGTTGGCGGGTGCCCGCTCCGGGATCGACCATCACGTACTCGCTGCCCAGCGGGGTCTGATTCCGGTACCAGAAGCGCCCGTCCGGCATCCACTCGGGATCGACCGCGCCGTTGAACACAAGCGGGTTCATATGCTGCCCGAGGTGGCGTTCGGCCCGGGCATAGTCCTCAGCCGTCAGCGCGCGCGGCGCCTCCTGCGCAATCCCGGCGGTGGGAGCCAGAGTGACAAGGAAAGGGACCAGAATCAGGAACAGACTCGACATCCCGAGTTTTGTCGGATGCACTCTTGGCGGCCGCATGGCCTTCCTCCGATGCGGGGAAATGGTTTGCTTGAGGAAGATGGCCCGACGGCGTCCCGCTGGGCAACGCGCAACCAACCATCAACCACCATGACCGATCCCTTGCCTGACGGTCTCGTCCCGAGCCACTCCTCTCCCATCTTCACGCAGGACACGCTCCCGGACGCGCTGCAACGGGAACACGCCCTCGCAGCAGGACACTGGGTGATGCTAAACGTCCTGGATGGCAGCCTGCGATTCGTGAATCTCGAAACCGGCGAGACCCGGAAGATCTCTGCCCCGGACCGAGTCACGATCCACCCCCAGGCACGTCACCGCGTGGCCGTCGATGGCCCGGTGCGCTGCAGGATCGACTTCTTCCGCGAAGCGCGGGCTTGACAAGGGAACGAGAGCGATTCTTCGTTCTGAGGTTGCCGCCCTGCCCCTCCCTGCCGCCATCTGCGGGAGTTGACGCCATGTCCGCCGATACCGCCACCATCGACGCCTCCCCCCAGCCCATCTGCAACTACGTCGCGGGCCGCTGGACGGCACCGTCGGGAACGGGCTCGCTGCCGGTAACCAATCCCACCACCGGTGAGCCGCTGGGTCAGGTGCCGCTTTCCACGGGCGCCGATGTGGACACCGCCGTCGCCGCGGCCACCGCTGCGTTCCCCGCGTGGCGCCGCACCCCTCCGGTCGAGCGGGCGCGCGTGTTCTTCCGCCTCAAGCATCTCCTCGAAGAGCACAAGGAGGCGCTGGCCCGCTCCCTGGTCATCGAACACGGGAAGAACCTG
The DNA here is from genome assembly GCA_009843625.1 of Gammaproteobacteria bacterium. Taxonomy (GTDB): domain Bacteria; phylum Gemmatimonadota; class Gemmatimonadetes; order Longimicrobiales; family Gaopeijiaceae; genus BD2-11. The sequence continues at coordinate 4,117 of VYDD01000059.1, forward strand.
GACGAGTGCAGGGGCGAGCTGCAGCGCGGCATCGAGAACGTCGAGCACGCCTGCGGCATCCCCACGCTGATGATGGGCGATGTGCTCGAGGACGTGGCCCCCGGCATCGACTGCGAGGCCATCCGGCAGCCGCTGGGCGTCTTCGCCGTGGTCTCCCCGTACAACTTCCCCGTGATGATCCCGCTCTGGTTCTGGCCGTACGCCGTGGCCGCGGGCAACACGGTGGTGCTCAAGCCCAGCGAGCAGGATCCGATCACCCACCAGCGGGTGGTCGACCTGGCCGAGCAGGCCGGGCTGCCCCCCGGCGTCCTCAACGTGGTGCACGGCGACCGGGAGGCGGTGACCGCCCTGCTCGAGCACCCCGGCATCGCGGGGGTTTCCTTCGTGGGATCGAGCCAGGTGGCCCGCATCCTCTACAGGAAGGCGGGCGCGGCCGGCAAGCGCGTGCAGGCGCTCGGCGGGGCCAAGAACCACATGATCGTGCTCCCCGACGCGGATTACGACCTGGTGGCCGACGCGGTGGTGTCGTCGATCTTCGGCTCGGCCGGGCAGCGCTGCCTTGCGGGCAGCGTCGTGGTGGGGGTGGCCGACGCCTACGCGAACATCCGCGAGCGGATTCTCGACCGCTCGGCGTCGCTGCGCGTGGGCAACGGGCTCGAGGACGGGGTGGACATGGGGCCGGTGATCTCCGCCCGCCACCGTGACCGTGTGATGGGCTATATCGACAGCGGTGTGAAGGACGGCGCCTCGCTGGTGATGGACGGCCGGGGCGCCCGGGTGCCCGGCTACCCCGACGGCAACTGGGTCGGCCCGACCATCTTCGAGGACGTGCATCCCGACATGGCCATCGGCAAGGACGAGATCTTCGGGCCGGTGATGGGGATGTCCAAGGCCGATACCGTCGAGGATGCCATCGAGCTGATGCACCGGAGC
>VYDD01000048.1 GCA_009843625.1 Gammaproteobacteria bacterium
CAACTCCCCCACCCGCCGCACCAGTTCGCCGCCGCCGTCGACGTCCTCGGCAAATTCGTCGTAGATGGCGTCGCTGGCGTCCCGGAAGCGTGCGCGGTCGGCCTCGTTCACCTCGATGCCGGCGGCCCGCAGTTCCTCCAGCAGCTCGGCGTCCATGCGCGCTGCTGTCTCGTACACGAACTCCTGCATCTCGCGCGCGGTGTCCTCGAGGATGGCGCGCACCTCCTCGGGCAGACGCTGCCAGCGCGCTTCGCCCACGGTCACGAACGCGGGCGTGTACACGTGCCCCGTGAGCGACAGGTACGACTGCACCTCGTGCAGCTTTGCCGAGGCGATCTGCGCGAGCGGGTTCTCCTGCCCGTCCATCACCCCGGTCTGGAGCGCGACGAAGACCTCGGCCAGAGGCATGGGCGTGGGGTTGGCGCCGTAGGCCTGAAAGAGCTTGACCCGCCACACGCCGCGCGGGGTGCGCAGCTTGATGCCCGCGAGGTCCTCGGGCCCGCGGATCGGGCGCGCGTTGTTGGTGATGTGGCGGAAGCCGTTCTCCCACAACGCGAGGATGCGGTAGCCCTCGGCTTCGGCGAGCGGGGCCAGGTGATCCCAGAAGACATCCTCCTCGATGCGCTTCATGTGCTCCCGGTCCTGCACCAGGTAGGGCATCTCGAAGAGTCCGAAGCCGTCGATGACCGACGACATGACCGTCGATGGGAGCGACATCTCCACGGTGCCCAGCTTGAGCTTCTGCAGCAGCACGTCGTCGCCGCCGAGCTGGCTTGAGCCGTAGACGATGACGCGACCGGCCTCACCCAGCCGCTCGTTGGCGCGCTCGGCGAATTCGTTCGCGACGATGTCGTAGAGGGACTCGGGGGCGCCCACATGTCCCAGGCGGATCTCGACCGGGCCGGTGTCGTCACCGGGGGCGCACGCGGACAGGGCGGAGACGGCGAGCAGGGCGGGCGCCAGAATGTGTTTCCGGGACATCATCTCTCTCCGGCGTGTGATATCACTCATGGGTCATCGCGAGATGGTCGAGGGCCGCATCCACGCCCCCACCGCTGTGGGGAACCCGCGCCAGACGGAGCCCCATCTCCACGCCCGCCAGCGTCCCTGCGAGGGTGAGCTCGTTCAGGTCTCCCAGATGGCCGATGCGGAACACCCGCCCGTCGAGCTTGCCGAGCCCGGTTCCGAGCGACATGTCGAAGCGATCCAGGATGACCTTGCGCAGGGCGTTGGCGTCGTGGCCATCGGGGAGCTGGACGGCGGTGAGCGAGTTGGAGTGCTCGCACGGGTTGATGCTGTAGCACTCGAGGCCCCATGCGGCAACCGCGGCACGGGTGGCCTCGGCGAATCGCCGGTGGCGCGCGAACACTTGATCGAGCCCCTCCTCGGCGAGCATGGCGAGCGACTCGCGCAGGCCGAAGAGGAGCGTGGTTGCGGGGGTGTATGGGAAGAAGCCGCTCGCGTTGGCGGTGACATGGTCGTCCCAGTTGAAGTAGGAGTGGGGCAGGGGTGACGTCGGGCGTGCGGCCAGGGCGCGCTCGCTGGCGGCGGTGAACCCGAGGCCGGGCGGGAGCATGAGCCCCTTCTGCGACCCGGTCACGGTCACGTCGACGCCCCATTCATCGTGGTGGAAGTCGATGGACGCGAGCGAGGACACCGTGTCGACCATGAACAGCGCGGGGTGGCCGATGGTGTCAATTGCGTTGCGGATGTCGGGGAGGTTGGTAGTGACGCCGGTGGAGGTCTCGTTGTGCACGATCATGACGGCGCGGATGCGGCCGGGCCGGTCGCGGCGGAGCCTGTCCTCGACCAGTTGGGGTTCGACGCCCGCGCGCCAGTCGCCCGACACCAGGTCGACATCGAGCCCGAGGCGGTCGGCGACCTCCGCCCACTTCCCGGCGAAGAAACCGCGGTCGAAGGCCAGGACGCGGTCCCCGGGGGCCAGCGTGTTCACCAGCGCCGCCTCCCACGCGCCGGTGGCCGAGGAGGGGAAGACGAAGACGGTGCCGTCGGTCTTGAAGACCGGTTTCAGGTCCTCGAGCACGGCCAGGGTGAGTTCCGCGAACTCCGGGCCGCGGTGGTCGATGACCGCCCGGTCCATGGCGCGCCGCACCCGCTCGGGTACGTTGGTGGGGCCGGGGAGCTGGAGAAAGTGCCGGCCGCTGCGTGTGGTCATGCGCCCCTCGGGTGACGTGGAGAGGGCCGCGGATTAGAATGCGGCGACCCCCCGGCGACGAACCCTGCAAGCTAATGAACCGCGCCCATGCCTGACCACCGACCCCGCATCGGGGACCTCTCCCTCGCCGCCCGCCTGCGGCGTGAGCTGGAGGGCGAGGTGCTCTTCGACCCGGTCAGCCGCGGGCTCTACAGCACCGACGCCTCCATCTACCAGATCGAGCCGGTGGGGGTGGTGGTGCCGCGCACCGTGCAGGACGTCAGGACGGCGATCGAGATCGCGGTGCACGAAGGGGTGCCCGTGCTGCCGCGGGGGGCGGGGACCTCGCAGGGCGGACAGGCGGTGGGCCGGGCTCTGGTGATCGACACCAGCAAGCACCTGGGCGCCATCTCGTGCCTGGACCGGGAGGCGCGGACGGTGCGGGTCGAGCCGGGCGTGGTGCTCGACGAGCTGAACCGCTGGCTCGCGCCGCACGGGCTCTTCTATCCGGTGGACGTGGCCACCGCCAGCCGGGCCACGTTGGGGGGAATGGCCGGGAACAACAGTTCCGGAGCGCGATCGATCCGCTACGGCATCATGGCCGACCGGGTGCGCGCCATCGACGCGGTGCTCGCGGATGGGAGCGAGCTCCGCTTCGGGGAACTGCCGAAGGCCGCGCACGACTCCCTCGCGAGCCGCATCTGGGAGATCCGCGCCCGCGAGGCAGCGGAGCTGGAGCGACGGGTCCCAAAGGTCCTCCGCCACGTCGCCGGCTACAACCTGCATCGCCTGAAGCGTCCCGGGCTGAACCTGGCGCCCTTGCTGGTGGGTTCCGAGGGAACGCTCGCGTTCTTCACCTCGCTCGAGCTCGACCTGGCCCGCCTGCCCCCGCACCGCCTGCTGGGCATCTGCCGTTTTCCCGACCTGGAGAGCGCGCTCGATGCCGTGCAGTACATCGTCACCCTCGATCCCACCGCGGTCGAGCTGATGGACGACAACGTGCTCCGACTGGCGTGCGCGAACCCCACCTTCCGCCCCGTGGTGGAGCGGGTCTTCCCCGGCGATCCGGGGGCGGTGCTGGTGGTGGAGTTCTCGGCCTTCGAGGAGCGGGCCGCGCATGAGGGACTGAATCGGCTCGAGGAGATGATGGGCGATCTGGGCCATCGCGGCCCCATGCGGCGCGCGCTCACCCCGGCCGACCAGGCCCAGGTCTGGGGGGTGCGCAAGGCCGGCCTGAGCATCGTCATGTCGTCGCCCGGCGACGTGAAGCCGGTCTCCTTCATGGAGGACTGCGCCGTGCCGCTGCCGCGCCTGGCGGAGTTCGGGGCGCGGGTCCACCAGGTGTTCGGCCGGCACGGGGCCGACGGCACCTGGTACGCGCACGCCTCGGTGGGATGCCTGCACGTGCGTCCGTCCCTGAACCTCAAGCGGGCGCCCGACGTGGGCCGCATGCGCGCCATCGCCTCCGAGGTGCACGAGGTCGTGCTCGACCTGGGGGGATCGCACTCCGGGGAGCACGGCGACGGGCTGGTGCGCTCGGAGTTCATCGAGGGGCTGATGGGGCGGCGCATCGCGGCGGCGTTCGAGGACGTGAAGCAAGCCTTCGACCCGCGCGGCCTCATGAATCCCGGCAAGATCGTCGACCCCCCGCCCATGGACGACCGAAGCCTCATGCGCTATCGGCCCGGCTACGCCCACAAGCCCTTCGAGACCACTCTCGACTGGAGCCGGTGGGGCGGGCTGGCCGGCGCCGCCGAGATGTGCAACAACAACGGCGCCTGCCGGAAGGCCGATCCGGGGACGATGTGTCCCTCCTACCGCGTCACCGGCGACGAGAAGCACGTCACCCGGGGGCGCGCGAACGCCCTGCGGCTGGCGCTGACCGGACAACTCGGCTCCGACGCGATGCGCTCACCGGAGATGAAGGGTGTCTTCGACCTGTGCATCGGCTGCAAGGCGTGCCGGCGCGAGTGCCCGGCGCGCGTGGACATGGCGCGCATGAAGGTCGAGTTCCTGCACCACTACCGAAAGAAGCATCCCGCCGGGGCGCGGGATCTCGCGCTCGCGCATCTTCCGCGGCTGGCGGCACGCGGGGCGCGGTTGGCGCCGCTGATCAACGTCGGGGGACGGAGTCGGGTGCTCCGGGGCGTGGGCGAGCGCCTCACCGGCATTGCACGGCAGCGCGAGCTGCCCAGGTGGGCCAGCAGGCCCTTCCGGAATCCTCCGGCCCTCGGGGACAAGCCCGAGGTGGTGCTGCTGGTCGACACCTTCAGCCGTTACTTCGAACCGGAGAACGCTCGAGCAGCCATGAAGGTGCTGGAGGCGGGGGGATATCGCGTCGAGGTGGCCGGGGCAGGGCTCGGTGCCCGTCCTCTGTGCTGCGGCCGGACCTATCTGAACGCCGGGCTGGTCGAGGAAGCTCGCACCGAGGCGCGACGGCTGCTGGACGCGCTGTCGGAGGCGCGTGTCCGCGACACGGCCATCGTCGGGCTCGAGCCTTCGTGCCTCCTCACCTTGCGCGACGAGATTGCGGCGATGCTCCCCGGCCACGAATCAGAGAACGTCGCGGGGCGCGCGCTCCTGCTGGAGGAACTCCTCGTCCGCGATGAGGAACGGGTTCGTCCACGGCTCGATCTGCAAAGTTCGCGAGCGGATTCGGCCTTCATCCACGGGCACTGTCATCAGAAGGCCTTCGGCGTCTTCGACGCCACGCCTGAGGTGCTGGGGTGGATCCCCGGACTCGAGCCCCAGGTCATCAAGTCCGGCTGTTGCGGCATGGCAGGCTCATTCGGCTACGAGGCCGAGCACTACGAACTGTCGATGAAGATGGCGGAGCTGGATCTGCTGCCCGCCGTGCGCGCAGCCCCCTCAGACGCCCTGGT
>VYDD01000366.1 GCA_009843625.1 Gammaproteobacteria bacterium
GCCCAACGTGGGCAAGTCGAGCTTCGTCAACCGGCTCTTCGGCGAGGAGCGCATGGTGGTCAGCGAGACGGCCGGCACCACGCGCGACCCCGTGGACTCGACGATGCGCTACCACGGCCGCAATCTGGTCTTCGTGGACACCGCCGGGCTCCGCCGCCAGGCCCGCATCCACGACTCCATCGAGTACTACGCGTGGCTGCGGGCGACCCGGGTGATCCGCGAGGCGGACGTCTGCCTGGTTCTGACGGACGCCTCCTCCGGCATCCACATGCAGGACGTGAAGGTCGCCGAAGCCGCGTGGGACTCGGGCTGCGGGGTCATCCTGGTCGTAAACAAGTGGGATCTCGTCGAGAGAAACGGCTCCACGGCGCCCGGAATAGAGAAGGCCGTGCGCGCGCGAACCCCCTTTCTTCGCTGGGTGCCCTTCGTCTTCACCTCGGCGCTCACCGGCCAGCGGGTGCGCAGGACCCTCGATCTCGTGCTCCGGGTCCAGTCGGAGCGGGAGCGGCGAATCCCGACCGCCGAGTTGAACCGGGAGCTGGGGCGGCTCGTGGCGCGGCATCCGCCGGCGCACTCGCGCGGGCGCGCGGTTAAGGTTCGCTACGGCACGCAGGTGGGCGTCGCCCCTCCGGCCTTCGTCCTCTTCAGCAATCTGCCGAGAGAGATTCAGCCGGCGTACGTTCGCTATCTTGAGAACGGGTTCCGCAGCCGATGGCCGTTGGCCGGCTCCCCGCTACGGATGCGCTTCAAGGCGGATGGAGGCCCGGACAGACGATGACCCCGCTAATCTGGGTGCTGGCCGCCTATTTTGCGGGATCGCTGCCCACCAGCTTCGTGGTGGGGAAGATGATTGGTGGAATGGACCTGCGGCGCGAGGGGAGCGGCAACCTGGGCGCGACCAACGTCTACCGCGCGCTGGGGTTGCGCGTCGCCGTGCCGGTGGGACTGGTGGACGTCGCCAAGGGCTGGCTGCCGGCCTGGCTGTTTCCGATGCTTGACGGCGGCGCCGCGGACGGATGGGCAGCAGCCTACGGGGCAGCCGCGATCCTCGGCCACACCTTCTCCTGCTGGGTGCGCTTCAGGGGCGGGAAGGGCGTCGCCACCGCGGCCGGAGCCTTTCTCGCGCTGTCGCCGCTCGCCGTGCTGGCCGCCGCGCTGGTCTGGGTACTGGTCCTGGCGGCGCGGGGCATCGTATCGCTGGCATCGATCGCGTCGGCGGCCGCGCTTCCGGCGACGGTGCTGGCCGGGAATGCGGCGGGTCGCGCGGCGGATCCCTGGGTCACGGGGTTTGCGATCCTGGCCGGCGCCTTCGTCGTCTGGGCGCACCGGTCCAACATCGGGCGATTGCTGCGGGGGGAGGAAAAGCGCATCAACGACGAGCGCCGGGCCCGGCGGCCCGAAGGTGGCTGCCCCGGCCTGCCGGCTCGGCGTGCTGGGGGCCGGCAGCTGGGGGACGGCGCTGGCGGCGCTGGCCGCCGACAGGGGGCACGATGTCTGCCTGTGGGCGCGCGAGCCGGAGGTCGTGCAGCAGATCCGGAAGGGCGGCGAGAACCAGTGCTTCCTGCCCGGCATTGAACTTCCGCGCGAACTGGACGCGACCGGCAAGATGGAGCGAGCCGTCGCCGGCGCGGAGATCGTCATGTCGGTGAGCCCGGCCCAGTACGCCGGGGCTGTGGTGGGTGGCGCCGCCCGCTTCCTGGAACCCGATGCCGTGGTGGTGTCCGCCTCCAAGGGGATCGAGATCGCGACCTTGCGGCGCATGGACGAGGTGATGGCCGAGCTGCTCACGCCGCGACAGAGCGAGCGCCTGACCGTGCTCTCGGGTCCGAGCTTTGCGGCGGAGGTGGTGCGCGGCCAGCCCACCGCGGTGGTGGCGGCGAGCCGGTCGGAGGAAGCCCGCCTGCTGGTCCAGGCCGCCCTGCAGGGGCCCAGCTTTCGCGTCTACACCAACGACGACGTGATCGGCGTCGAACTGGGCGGTGCGCTCAAGAACGTGATCGCGCTCGCCGCCGGGGTGGTGGCGGGCCACGGCTTCGGGCACAACACGCTCTGTGCGCTGATCACCCGCGGGCTGGCCGAAATCACGCGGCTCGGGGTTGCCATGGGCGCCCGTCCGCCCACCTTTTTCGGACTGGCGGGAATGGGCGATCTGGTCCTTACCTGTACCGGCCACGTGAGCCGCAACCGCACCGTGGGCTTCGAACTCGGACGGGGGCGCACCCTGGACGACATCCTGGGCGGGATGACGGCGGTGGCGGAGGGGGTGAAGACGGCCGAAGCCGTGCACGAGCTGGCCGCCAGGCATCGGGTGGAGATGCCGATCTGCGACCAGGTTTACGATATCCTGATGGGGAGAACGGACCCTGCCGAGGCGGCGAACAACCTCATGATGCGGGATCCCAAGCCGGAGCACTGGTCGTGATCGCGTCTCCGGTCCGGGGGCCCGGGAGGAGCCATTGAACGAACCGATCGCGCAACGCGCGTACTATTCCATCGGCGAAGTATGCGACCTCACCGGCATCCAGGCGCATGTGCTGCGCTACTGGGAAACACGATTCGAGCTGCTTCGACCCGTGAAGAACCAGGCCGGCAACCGGGTCTACCGGCCGCGGGAGGTCGAACTGGTGCTCCTGCTCAAGCGTCTGCTCTACGAAGACAAGTACACCGTGGAGGGTGCCCGCCAGGAACTGGCCCGGATGCGCAGGACGGGAGGCCTCCAGGAGGCCCGCAAGGCGGCGCTCGCTCCCGAACTTCGCGGCCAGCTCAAGAGCGACCTGGCGGAGTTGATGGACATCCTCTCCGTCCCCGGCCAGACCGGCGATTCCTGACCGGACGCGCATGCACATCCTGTGCACGAACGATGACGGCTACATGGCTCCGGGCCTGGCCATCCTTCAACGCGCCGCAGGGCGACTCGGCGTGGTGCATGTGGTGGCGCCCGACCGCGAGCAGAGCGCGACCAGCCACTCCCTCACACTGCACCTTCCGCTGCGCGCCCGAACGGGCCCCGGGGGCGTTTCCGTAGTCGACGGTACCCCCACGGACTGCGTCATCCTGGCGCTGAGCGCGCTGCTGGAGGAGCGCCCCACGGTCTGCTTCTCCGGCGTCAACCACGGGTCCAACATGGGAGAGGATGTCCTCTATTCGGGCACGGTAGCGGCCGCAATGGAAGCGACCGTGCTCGGCATCCCGTCGGTTGCGGTGTCGTACGCCGGACGCGACCTGACGGAGGGACTGGGCTGGTCCGAACCTCTGTCCGACCTCCTGAAGCAGGTGCTTGACAGACCTTTCCCCACCGACACGCTCTTCAACGTCAACCTCCCCCCGATTCCGCCGGCGGAGGCGAAGGGGGTGCGGGTCACCCGGCTGGGCCGCCGCAGGTACAGCGATTCGCTGATGCGCGGCCACGATCCGATGGGAAAGGAGTACTACTGGATCGGGGCGTCCACGCCGGCGTGGAGCGGCTCCGCCGATTCGGATTTCCGTGCCGTGGAGGAGGGCTACGTTTCGGTGACCCCCCTCCATCTCGACCTCACCAACTACAGGCTTCTCGAGGAGGTGCGGGCGTGGGACCTGACGATGGATCCCGCTCCCTGATCCGCCGTCTCTACGACTGGGTGCTGAGCTGGGCCGGGACGCCGTACGGCGCCTGGGCGCTTGCGGTGCTCGCGCTGGCCGAGTCGTCGGTGTTCCCGATTCCGCCCGATCCGCTTCTGCTGGCGCTCTGCCTGGGCGCGCCGGCGGCGTCCATGCGCTTCGCGGCGCTGACCACGGCGGCGTCGGTCCTTGGTGGCGTGATCGGCTACGGCATCGGGGCGGGCGCGTGGCACCTCTTCGACCAGTTCTTCTTCGACCATGTCCCGGGAGTGTCGCCGGAGAGCTTCGCGCGCGTGCAGGAACTCTACGGGCGCTACGACTTCTGGGTGATCTTCCTGGCGGGCCTGACTCCGCTTCCGTACAAGGTGTTCACGCTCTCGGCCGGGGTCTTCGCCATCGATTTCCCGGTTTTCGTGCTGGCCAGTTGCGTCTCGCGAGGACTGCGCTTCTTCGTGCTCGGAGGTCTGGTCTACCGATGGGGCTCCGCGTTGCGGGGCGCGATCGATCGCCATTTCAACACCTTCACCTGGATCTTCGGCATTCTGCTGGTGTCGGGCTTCGCGGTGGTGGCGTTGCTCCGCTGAAGCGGACGGCGGTAGAATGGGGTTCGCGCGCCTCCGTAGCTCAGGTGGACAGAGCACCGGATTCCTAATCCGGGGGCCGCAGGTTCGAGTCCTGCCGGGGGCACTTCGAGAGGTCGCGGGCCGCAAGAGGCCGCCCGCCTTCATGTTCCGTCATCCGAGGTAAACCAGATGATGTCCTTCGCTCATGTGTTCGCATTGGCCGTCGCGGTTCAGGCCGCGCCGGATCGCGTGGAAGTGCTCCCCGCCAGCGCGGAAGTCGGCGTCGACGCGGTGCTGCCGCTCACCGCCCGGGTCCTGGATGCCGAGGGGGCGGTCATCGATGGCGCCACCGTCACCTGGGTGGCCGTAACCCCCGAGCTGGTGTCCGTGGATGCGTCCGGCCAGGTGACCGGCCTCAGGCCGGGGAAGGCCCAGGTGGCCGCCATGGTCGGGGGCACGGTGGTGGGGTTCGCCGACCTGACGGTGCCGCAGCTGGGGGCCGCCACCCTAGAGGTGGCCGCGCCCGGGGCGATCGTCGCGGGCACCAGCGCGCCCATCTCGCTCATGGCCACCACCCGGCTGGGGGAGACGCTGACCGCGCCGGTGGCATCCTTCACCTCCGACGCGCCCGCGGTGGCCAGCGTGGACGCGCTCGGGCGCGTGTACGGCCTCGCCCCCGGAAGCGCGACCATCACGGTCCGGTCGGGCGTCGCGGAGGAGGAAGTGGAAGTCAGCGTGGAAGCGGACCCGGGATTCGCGTACACGCTCGAGCCCGCAGCCTCCACCGTGCGCACCGGCGACGTGGTGCGCTTCCGGGCGGCTGCGAACCTGCCCTCGGGCGCGGATGGGCCGGAGCTGCTGCCCGCCTGGAC
>VYDD01000443.1 GCA_009843625.1 Gammaproteobacteria bacterium
GCTCCGCGAACTGGGCCTCGTCGTTGGCGTCGGCGATGGACCCCGGGCGCAGCCCGTCTCCCAGCGAGAAGGAGATGTCGTACGCCGCCATGATCTCGCAGATCTCGCGGAAGCGTGTGTAGAGAAAGCTCTCCCGGTGATGCGCCAGGCACCAGTGCGCGATGATGGAGCCACCGCGCGACACGATCCCGGTCACGCGGTTCGCGGTCAGGGGCACGTAGCGCAGCAGCACCCCGGCGTGGACCGTGAAGTAGTCCACACCCTGCTCCGCCTGCTCGATGAGGGTGTCGCGATAGGCCTCCCAGGTGAGGTCCTCGGGGACGCCGCCCACCTTCTCCAGCGCCTGGTAGATGGGCACCGTGCCGATGGGCACCGGCGAGTTGCGCAGGATCCACTGGCGGGTCTCGTGGATGTTCTTCCCGGTGGACAGGTCCATCACCGTGTCCGCGCCCCAGAGCGTCGCCCACTGCAGTTTCGCGACTTCCTCCTCGATCGAGGACGAGACCGCTGAGTTGCCGATGTTGGCGTTGATCTTCACCGCGAAGTTGCGGCCGATGATCATGGGCTCGGATTCGGGATGATTGATGTTCGCGGGGATGATGGCGCGCCCGCGGGCCACCTCGTCGCGCACGAACTCGGGGCTCATGCCCTCGCGGATGGCGATGAACTCCATTTCGCGCGTGATCTCGCCCCGGCGGGCGTACTGCAACTGGGTGACGGGCCCGCCGGTGGAGCGGAGGGGCCGGTTGTGGAGCGCGGCCGGCATCTCGGCCCCGTTGGCACTCGGCGGCGCGAGCGACGCCTGCGGGAGCGACTGGCCCACGCCGCCGCGCTCGGCGATCCACTTCGCGCGCAGTTTGGGGATGCCCTGGCGCACGTCCGCGTCCTGCGGGCCGGAGGTGTCGTAGACCCTGAGCGGCGGCTCGCCGCCCGAGAGGGAGATCTCGCGCATCGGCACGCTCATGCCGCCGGGACCGTCCACGAACACCTTGCGGGAGTTGGGAAAGGCGTCGCCGTAGTCGGCGGCGGCGGAGCTGGTGGGGAGGCTTCGGTCGACGCGGCGCATGCGGCGGGCGGAGGTGCGCCCGTTTCCGCCCTGGGCGGTCGCCTGTTCGGGTCCGCTGGAGCCGTTCCCGGCCTGTCCGTTTCCGCCTTGCGATCCGCTTGAGTTGCGTGCCATCGGCCACCTTCCTGTGCTCGTGGGGACCTGCGGAACTCCGGGTCGGGAGTATCGGGACCCCGGATGTAGGGGTAAGATAGCGAGGAAGGCCCCGAAACGGCACACGAAATCTCTGCCCGGTAACAGCTGCGGCACCCGCTTCCACACACCGCGCCGGGTCTCCGGACCATCGCACGAGAGGATGACGACACGATGCAATCGATGACCGAACGACCGCTCGCACGACGTTTCGCAGCACTGGCTTTCGTCGCGCTCGCGGCGATCGCTGCACTGCCGGGAATCGCCCTCTCCGGGACAGCCGTCGCCCAGGCACCGGCGGCGCAGGCCCCCATCAACACCTACAACGCCATCCACCACCCGGTGGTGGGGCGAAACGGCATGGTGGCCAGCCAGAACTTCCTGGCCACCGAGATCGGGGTGGACATCCTGCGCCGGGGCGGCAATGCCATCGACGCGGGGGTGGCGGTGGGGCTGGCGCTCGCGGTGACCCTGCCGCGCGCCGGAAACGTGGGAGGCGGCGGGTTCATCCTGCTGCACCTGGCCGAGGAGGACCGTACGGTGGTGGTCGACTTCCGCGAAACCGCGCCCGCGGCCGCGCACGCCGACATGTTCTTCGGGGCGGACGGCGAGGTCGACAACGAAGAGTACCGCTTCAGCCACAAGTCGTCGGCGATTCCCGCGTCGGTGGCCGGCTTCGATCATCTGCTGCGCAACTACGGGACCATGAGCTGGCGGGAAGTGGCCCAGCCAGCCATCGACCTGGCGCGCGACGGCATGGTGGTGTGGGAGGACCTGGCCGTGAACCTCGCCCGCAGCAAGCCGCGGCTCAGCGCGAACCCCGCGTCGCGGGCCAAGTTCTACAAGCCCGACGGCTCCAACTACGAGGTGGGCGACCTCTACAGGCAGCCGGATCTGGCCTGGACGCTGGAGCAGATCGCCGAGGGCGGCGCCGACGCCTTCTACAGGGGCGAGATCGCGCGCCGCATCGCCACCGACATGGCCAGGCACAACGGCCTGATCACGATGGAAGACCTGGCCAACTACCGCGTCGTCGAGCGCGAGCCGGTGCGCGGCACCTTCCGCGACGACGAGATCGCGGCCATGTCCGCGCCCAGCTCGGGCGGGATGCACATCGTCCAGATGCTCAACATCTTCGAGAACTTCCCCCTGAAGGAGATGGGCTACGGCAGCGCCGACGCCATGCACGTCATGGCCGAGTCGATGAAGCTGGCGTACGCCGACCGCAGCAAGTACCTGGGCGACCCGGACCACCTCGATCTCCCGGTCGCCGCCCTCACCAGCAAGGACTACGCGGCGGAACTGGCGCGGGGCATCTCCCTCAGCAGCGCCCGCCCGTCATCGGACATCGGGCCGGGCAACCTGGCCCCCTACGAGAGCCCGGAGACCACGCACTACTCCATCCTCGACAGCGAAGGCAACGCGCTGGTCAACACCTACACGCTGATGTTCTCCTACGGCTCGGGAGTAGTGATCGAGGGCACCGGCATCCTGATGAACAACAACCTCGGCAACTTCACCCTGCGGCCCGACATCCCCGACGCCTTCGGGCTGATGGGAAGCGCGGACAACCAGATCGCGGCGGGCCGGCGCCCGGTCAGTTCGATGACTCCGATCATCGTGCTGCGCGAGGGCCGGCCGTTCCTCCTCACCGGGAGCCCGGGCGGCAGCCGCATCATCACCACCAACCTGCAACTGCTGGTGAACGTGCTCGAGCACGGCATGAACATCGCCGACGCCACCGCGCGGCCCCGGATGCACCACCAGTGGTACCCGGACCGGCTGGAGGTGGAAAGCGGGTTCAGCCCCGACGTGATCCGCGCCCTGCGCGCCCGCGGCCACGACGTCCAGTTCAGCGCCGGCATGGGCAGCCTGCAGACGGTGATGTTCTCCGACGGGCTCTTCTACGGCTACGCCGACCCGCGGCGGCCGGGGGCGATGGCGCTGGGGTACTGAATTGGGCATCGACGCCCTGCGGGCCTGATCACCGTTCGCCATCCGGGTCTGATCACCGTCGCCATCCGGGCTTGCGAGACCGGGATCCGCAGGGGCACCGCAGTCGAGCGGACCGCGAGCGCTTGCGCCTGGCCGGAGGCGCTGGATCCTGACGGCGGCGCAAACACTGCCCGCCGGTAGGGTGCCCGAATTCACATGCGGGGTCCATCGCCGTCATTCGGCCGTCTCACGCTGCCATTGACCTGATCACGCGCTCCAGCGCTGGCGACCAGCCTTCCCCGAATTCGACATTCGCGGGTCCCGTTTTGCCATTGACCTGGTTCGGCGCTCGTGACGCCGAGGATCAGCGCGTGGCTGTCCCTAATTCACATTCGAGCGTCCCAATCTGCCATTGACAACTTTGGAGCGCGCGATTCGGCGGAGTCCGAGATTGCCGATTTTCCAACCCGCCAAGGGCTCTCACGGACTCGCTGACAGCCTTCGTAGCCCCGTTCCTCCTCCGAAGGTCTCCCGCTGCCACTTCGGCGACTACAGGGCATCCTGAGAAGCCGATTTCGGTGCCGTATATTTGTACGTAAGTCATTGTATAATCTCACGTTGGGAGGAATGATGATCGCATCCCCGGACGTTCTCTACGACATTCGCAGGAATCCTCCGCGGCCAGCGATGGTGCGGGAATCGATGGGTGCCGGATCTGTGGCCGAAGCGCACCCCGATGCGATCCCGACGCCCTTCCGACCCGAACTCGTCTCTTCTCCTTCCCCTTCCGAGGCCGGCAAGCCCGACGACGACCTCGCCAGGCTGGGCGACCGCATCGCCGAGCTGGCCGCCGGCATCAACGCCGCGGAAGCGCAGATGATGGCCCTCATCGCCGACTTCGATCGCCGGGGCGGCTGGAAGGACGACTTCGGGTCCTGCGCCGAGTGGCTGGCCTGGCGGATCGGCATCAAGATCGGCCCGGCGCGCGAGCGGGTGCGCGCCGCCCGTGCACTGGAGAACCTGCCGCAGACCGCCGGCGCGCTGCGGGCGGGCAGCATCTCGTACGCGAAGGTGCGGGCGCTGACGCGCGTGGCCACGCCCGAGAGCGAGGCGAAGCTGCTCGAGTTCGCGCGCGCGGGCTCGGCGGCGAACCTGGAGCAGATGGTGCGCATGTGGAAGAAGTTGTCGCGCGACGCGGAGTTGACGGCCGAGCAGGCCCGGCACCGCAGCCGGGCGTTCTCGGTCTTCGTGGACGGCGACGGGATGTACGTGGTGAAGGGCCGGCTCGAGCCCGAGGTCGGAGCGGTGCTGATGCGGGCCGTCGAGGCGGCGTCGGATGCGCTGTTCCGGCGCGAGGGCGATGCTCGAGACGCGGCGGGAAGTGGAAGCGGTGTCAGTTGCGAGGCTGGCGATGCGCGTGCGGGGGCGAAGGCGCGCGATCCGCGAATCGAGAAGACGGACCCGCGCCCCGAACCGAAGCAGCGGCGGGCGGACGCCGTCGGGCTGCTCGCGGAGCGGGCGCTGGCGATGGGGTTCGGGGGCGGCGAGCCCGGCGACGATCCGAGGACTCGATCCCGCAAGAAAAGGCAGGCCCGTTCCCACACGGAAACGCCCGCCTCACCCCGCGTCGAATCCGGCACCCGCGCGGAGCGCTACCAGGTCATGGTGCATTGCGACGCGGCAACGCTGGCCGAAGAAGGTGAGCCCGGACGCTCGGATCTGGACGGGATCCGCGTTTCCGCGGAGACGTCGCGGCGCATGGCGTGCGATGCCGCGGTCGTAGCCATGGTCCACGCGAAGGACGGGTCGATGCTGAGCGTGGGCCGAAGGACGCGCACGATTCCTCCGCACCATAGGCGTTCAGCAAGATCCCACAACGTCT
>VYDD01000072.1:0-557 GCA_009843625.1 Gammaproteobacteria bacterium
ACGAGCAGATCGTGCTCTTCGACGACGAGATCGCCGATTCCCAGGTGCGGGCGGAGCGGGCGCGCGTCGCCCGTTCGCGCAGCGGTCTGAACGAGGCCACGGTGAACGTTCGCCAGGCGGAGCTGGAACTATCGTGGACGCGCATCGGCGCGCCCTTCGCCGGGCGGATCGCCGACCTGCTGGTCGTGGCCGGCCAGCTCGTGGCACAGAACGACGAGTTGGTCACCATCGTGGAACTGGACCCGATCAAGGTCGAGGCCCAGGTGCTGGAGGGGGAAATCGGACTCCTGGACGAGGGCCGGCGCGCCACCATGACCTTCGCCGCGTTTCCCGGCGAAACCTTCACCGGTACGGTGGAGACCATCAACCCGGTTATCGATGTCGAGACCCGCGCGGCACGCGTGACCGTGCTGCTGTCCAACCCCGGCGGCCGGATCAAGCCCGGCATGTACGCAAACGTCTCGCTGGACGCGCAGCACTTCACCGACCGTATCCTGGTCCCGCGCTCGGCTGTGCTCGAGCGCGGCCGGCGCACCATGCTCTTCGTCTTCGATGAA
>VYDD01000072.1:567-5001 GCA_009843625.1 Gammaproteobacteria bacterium
TCGTGCTCGTCGTCGGTCACCACTTCGTCGGGCACGTCGCTGCCGTCCAGCTCGCCGTGGAAGTCATCGCCGCTGGTGCCGGAGCTTCCGCGGGGTCGGGACGCACGGCAGATGCCCCAACTCGTTGGCGGCTGTTCGGTTGTGTTACGGCCAGGGGCGCCACGATGCCGATCTCGGCCTCAAGCCCGTCTGTCAGTCCCTGCCAGGAAGGTCCCAAAGGACTGGAGATCGATGTACAGCTGACGCCGGTGTCCTGACACGTGGCGGGGCGGCCAAGTCGAGTCTCGGGAGGGTGTAAGCTTGCCGTTCCCCGCGTCGGTAACGAAGATCCGGCCGGGTGTTGTGGGGGAGGCTCCAGACCGTGGATCGCAGTGCCCCCCATCGGTCGGTCGGTCCTCCGTTGATCTCGGGACACGAGTGGAGCAAGGCAGATGGCCGAAGCGACGACGAGGGCGGTGCGAAGCGGATTGAAGGACGGCAGGCGATCAGGGACTCAAAGAAGCTCGCCGAGTTGCTTGAGGACTTGCGGCCCGGTGGAAGCGGACGAAGCCTACTTCGGCGGCAAGCGGAAGAAACTGGTGGGAACGGGTCGCGGTCCGGTCGGGAAAACTGCGGTCGTCGCGGCCCGGGACAGGGCGACCGGGCAGGTCTCGGCCCGCTTGATCGAGCGCACGGAAAAAGCGACGCTTGCAGGGTTTCGTGGATCGCTACGCGAGCCTGGGCGCGCAACGCTACACGGACGACACCCGCACTCACAAGGGCGCGGATCGGCGGAACGAGACGGTGAGGCACTCGGTTGGCGAGTACGTCCGGGGCATGGCGCACACCAATTCCGTCGAGTCCTTCTGGGCGACGTTGAAGCGAGCGCATAAAGGGACGTTCCACCGTTTGAGCGCGAAGCACCTACAGCGGCACGGAGTACGAGCAACGAAAGTTCGTCCGAACTTCCGCAACCGGACCGTCTGGACGGGGGATAACCTCGACATCCTGCGGGGCATCAACTCGGAATCGGTCGAGTTGCTGTCGCAACGGAGACACCTACAGGAGCAACGGACGATGAAGCCCCAGCATCAGGACGGACCGGCGGGAATCACGCGCCGGGACATCGCGGATCACGTGCGGGCAGCTGTCGAACGTGGCGAGTTCACGTTCGGGCCAGAACCCCGGATAGTGGAAGTCAGGATCGGCGGGGAAGCGTTCAATGTGCGCGGCTGGGACGCGCTCTATCCGCCCCCGCCGGTCCCCTTGGATCCGATGGACCTTCCGGGTCGCGCACTCGTGGAGCACGAGTTCGACGAATTGGAACGGGAGTTCATGGCGTTGGAGCGAGGAGCGTGAATCCCCTGCGAGCAAAGGAATACACCCACAGGGAAGCAAGAGCATGAGCAACGAGCAAATCGACGAGGTGGCGGACGCGGTGGCGGACCGGCTCGAAACGAGCGACGTGCTGGCGGACGCGGTGGCCGCGAAGCTGGGCGGGCAGATTCATGAGCTGCGGGGCCAATTCCTGGAGTTGAGCCACCAGTTGAAGGACGGATTTACCGCAGTCAACAACCGACTGGACGGCATAGAGGCAGCCGTTGCCGACCTCGGCAACCGCATGGAAGTGAACGAGCGTTTCCTGCGGCACTTCTACCGGGAGTTCGATGAGTTCAGGACACGGATGACCGGAACGGACCGATGAGTGGAAAACGACGTGGAAACGTGGAGAAGCCAGCCGACTACCCGGGCGGGTCGCGCGAGCCCTGCACCGATACCGGCCCGAACGGTCGGTCGGTCACGGCAAGGAGACTCCCGCGTCGCGTGCCCGCGTTCAGGCTAGCATATAATCGCCTTTCGATGCCCCAGTGCGGGCATCGGGGAGGGTAGGGATGTGCGCATCCCGGACACCCTCCGCACCGGGTTGCTCCCCGTCCAACAGTCCTTGCAGAAAGGCCATTTCGACGGAGCCGAGTCGGGAACAGGTGTCCGTTGCCAGACCTAGGGCTCGGTCGCAGCTTGGTTTGCACGGGTATTGGATCATCCGTTAGTATCCTCCCGCCATGCGAAAGAACAAGCCAGAGTTCCAAGGGCGAAGACCGTCGTTCAGGCGTTCGCTCGTCAGGACCGCGTGCCTCGTCTTCGGCCTTCTGACGGTCCGCGTCGTGGCGCTTCAGGCCTTCACCATCACGTCCGGATCCATGGAGCCGACGTTGTCGGCGGGGGACTTCCTGCTCGTCAACAAGGCCGCGCTCGGCTCGCGGGTTCCGTTCACCGACATCCGCATCCCGGGCTACTCGGAGCCCGAGAGAGGGGAGATCCTGGTTTTCGATCCCCCGCACGAAGACAAGCTGACCGTCGTCAAGCGGCTTGTCGGTATGCCCGGCGACACCTTGGAGATGCGGGATAAGACCTTGTACCTGAACGGGCGGGTGCTGGACGAACCATACGTGATGCACACCGAAGGGGAGTCCGGTTTCTCCGCAGCTCCGATGCTGTGGCAGCAGGAGATCCTGGTTGATGGTCCGAGGGAGAACTACCGGCCGACCCGCGACACATGGGGTCCCCTCGTGATCCCCGACGACCGCTACTTCATGCTCGGCGACAATCGGGACGCGAGTCTGGATTCGCGCACCTGGGGGCTTCTGGAGCGCTGGCGCTTCGAGGGACGGGTCATCGTGCGCTACTTCTCCTACAACCGGGATTCCTACCGGCCATTCCCGTTCATCCGCGAAATACGGTGGAGCCGGATCGGAACCCGACCCCAATGACCGCCGGCACGGTACGGCCTGTCGCCGCGCGAGGTGGACGAGTTGGAAGACCACTTGCGGGCGCATGTCGATCTGGAGTTGGAGTTGGACAAAGCCCTGACTCCCGCTCGCGCGCTTGCGCTGGCCCGGTACGCCATCGGCGAGCCGAAGACGCTTTCAAGGGAGTTCGCCAAGGCGGGCAAGCCGAGGTGGCGGCACCTGCTTCGCGCTGGCGGGGGGCTGTTCGCGGCGTCCTGGGTCCTGCCCGCCGTCGGTGACGCGACCGGGCACCTTCGGGGTTGGGAGGCTTTTCAACTCGCTCTCGAATGGGGAAATCCGGGCGTCCTACATGGGGAACATGGAGTCGAGCGGTGTACCCGCAGACAAGGTGCGCGGCATCCTGGTCGCACCCTCCTTTTCGCAAAGGGTGCTCAACTCAGCGGGTATCGAGCCCCGGATCACCCTCCTCCGGTTCAACAGAGGGCCATAGGAACAGTACACCTCCCCGTTCGGGTCGCGGACACCAGATCCCGCAGGACCGGGTCGGTGGGCCAGAGCGTCGAGGGTGGGCCGACAAGGGCTCCGTCCCCTCGACCCCGGTCGCGATGGCGCGAACGGCGCGCATCATGATCCTAGTCGGAACATGCCAAAGTACTGGTCGAGAGCCTCGGCAAGTTGCGCGGGCGGGGCTGCGACTCCCTCGGTGCGCGCCCGTATCGCCGCTACGATGGCGACAACTGCCTCTTCGGATGTGCGTCCATTCCTGCAACGTGAACGCCGCGCGGGCCGTTCCCACGTTCGGAAAAACTCCGAGGGCTCTTCGTCATCGTCGAACCAGGAGCGGTGGAGTTGCAGGACATCCGGGTTCTCGGCGAGCAACCGGTTGTACTCCGCCTGCCAACGTTCAGGGGACTCGGGGTCCAGTACCGCCACGGCCTCCGCATTATGCCTGTCATCCATCGGCACCTGAAGCCCGCCGTCATCGCAGCCAGCGGCCAGTAGGGCGAACGCAAACGCGACCAGCATCATCGGCGCATCGTTCTGATTCTTCCTCATCGCCTTCTCCTCCTCATCGGAACCGGAAGTTGCCGCTTGACCCGGATTGCGCCAACTCCCTCCTTGCCGCTCCAAGCTTCCGGTACACTACCAGCCTGCTGGACAGTCGCCAAGAGGACATCGCTTCCGAAACCGCGCGAGAATCTCGTCTGCGGAAGCCGTCCTTCGTCTCGAAGACGTGAGATTCGCTCCCAGGAGGGCACGGCGAGCGTCCGTGCGCGCGCGGGCGATAGCAGCAGGCTGCCCGGACCCGTGCTCACGATTGACCAAGTCGTAGTCCGGCGAGCGGGTGGCGCTCGCTGGAAGACCCTCACCGTCGCGTAGCGGTGGCAGTGGACTCGGCACGGCGTGTCGGGACCCGTGACCCACCCGCCGCAATCCAGGGCCTTGCCGCCGCCGAATCCGATCCGAGCACAGTGATGCTGTTCGTCCTCACCCATCAGAGCGCCGAACACCTCGGTTGGCTGGTGGAGACGCCGGACGACAACATGGTGACCGGTGCCGACCGGAATCGCAGCGCTTGCGTAGTTCATGGGCCGAAGCGCCTGGCCGGTCGGAAGCCACGGGGCTTGGTTCCTGACCAGTGTCTCCAAAGATGTCGACTTGGCCCAGCCTCGTTCAACAGCCGACCAGGCTGAATGGCGCGGTT
>VYDD01000146.1 GCA_009843625.1 Gammaproteobacteria bacterium
ACGGTCGGAGGAGAGCTCTCCGAACGCCGGGACATCCCACTCTGGCAGGGCAATCGAATCCGTCTGCATAGTCGACAGGTCAACCAGCCAGAGCAACCGCCGTCCGCCGTCTGAAATGGCGACGCAGTCCTTATGCCGCGCCCAATAGGACCGTGCCTCCCTCCTGCCGAGCAGCGCAAGAGGTCCATCGCCGGCGCTCGCACGCCTAGGAACGGATCGTTCCCAGAGGATCTCGCGGTAGTTTGGGTTGGAGCGTTGCACCCGCCACAACTGAAGACGCCGACTGCCTGCATTCAGCGAGTCCAACCCGAACATCATCTCGTCGCCGCCTCCCGGACTGACGAATCTCACACCTTCGCCCAAGCTGACCGTCGGCAGTGTGGCAGACCACCGAAACTCCCCTTCGGGATCGAAAGCAGCTAGGTCGAAGCGGTCGTAGACAACCAAGTTACGGCCGTCGAAAGCCACATGGCCTTCGAAGATGTTGTCCACCCAAGTCACGGGGAAGGGCATGTTGAATTCGCCGGGACCTTCTCCCACTCGTCCGAACACATGCCTCTCCTTCAACTCTCCCGACAGGTGGAGGACGCCCGGTCGAAGCTGGTCGTAGAGGAACACGCTATCGCCTGCGGCGGCGAGCCCGCCGTAGGACGCGATCCACCCTCCCGAACCGGACCCGTCGCTCAGGCCATATGTGTGGGTCTCCTCGTACGACTCGGCCAGCCAACGCGTCTCATCTGCCGACACTCCGCACGACCGCGTCTCGACCTGACCCGACGCTGGCGTGCTCGAGCACGCCAGCGTCACGATCACCAGCGCTCCTGATACTGACCGACGATGAACCCGGGCGAGGCTGATCACTACGGGCCTCGAACGTGACCCGAAACGCCGCACTAGAATTCGTCGCACTCAAATCCGCCCGTCGCCCCGTTCGAGCAAACGAAAACGCAGTACCCCGAGTCGAACACTTCGCAGTAGGCGCACTCATGGGTGCCTTCGTCGTCCCAACTCTCCGTTGTCCCGCACCCACCGCTGTTCGGGATTGCCTGGCCCGGCGTGGCCGCGAGCATAGCGCTACCGGTGGCAACAGCCGTGATGAGAAAAGCACCTCTGAGTAGCCGACGGATGACGAACATGATGGGATACCTCCGATCCCTGATGATGAAAGATGAAGATGGGAGAGGAAGTATACGAACGGTCCGCTCCGGCGACAAGCGGCTCGTCGTCGAGCCAATGTCTGCTCCCGTTGTGCGCCATGTGTCCCCCAACCAACTCTTTCGTAGAGCGCCCAGAAACCGGCCTTGAGCCCGCTGTGGAGCGGCGGCAGCTCCGCGGCGACCTATCGCTGCGTGACCATGAAGCTCCGTGTCCCGTTTGGGTGGGTCCGCCGCTACGGTCCGGCTGGTTCGGGTCGCCGATGCGCCCGGACAACATGGTTTCCCGAGACGACTTCAGGGAGACCGTCCAAGACCTCCCGCGAAGACAAGCCGCAGGCGCAAGGATTCCCGCCATTCATGTCTGGTAATCCCGCTTTCGCGGCTTGGTCCAGCAAGGTCCAATACAACGCCAGAAAACGCAGATCGTGCGGCCCTGTAAGCAGTTAGCCGATTTCCTGCCGGTATTCAGGCCTCTGGTAATCCGCCCGACGGGCGCCACATCTGGTACGCGCGCCGCACCGGCGACTGGCAGTACAACGCGCAGTTCCCGCAGTACCAGCTCGAGGCCTACGACCGCGAGGACGGCGAGCGCTATCCGAAGTCGTCGCGCTACGGCTCGGCGGTGCGCCCCACGCCTTCTCCCGACGGCCGCTGGGTGGTGTTCGGAACCCGCCACGACGACCACACCGGGCTTCTGATCCGCGATCTGGAGACGAGCGAGGAGCGCTGGCTGGCGTATCCGGTGCAGCACGACGACCAGGAATCGCGGGCGACGCTGGACGTGCTTCCGGGCATGTCCTTCACGCCTGATTCGCGCTATCTGGTGGTTTCCTACGGCGGCAGGATGTGGAAGCTGCCGGTCGAGGGAGGGGCCGCCGAGGAGATCCCGTTCCGGGTGCAGATGGAGCTGACGCTCGGGCCGCGGGTCGATTTCGACTACCCGATCGAGGACACGCCCACCTTCACGGTGCGGCAGATTCGCGACGCGGCGCCGTCGCCCGACGGCGAGAGGCTCGCGTTCACCGCGCTCGACCGGCTGTGGGTCTCCGATGCCGACGGCTCCAACGCGAGACGAATCACCGAGGCCGACCGATCCGAGCACTTCCCGGTCTGGTCGCCGGACGGGGAGTGGGTCGCCTACTCGACCTGGGACGGAGAAGTCGGCCACATGTACAAGTCCCGGGCCGATGGCGGGGGGAGTCCGGAGCGGCTGACCAGCGAGCCCGCGGCCTACTTCTCTCCCGCGTGGGGGCCGGGCAACCGCCTGGTTGCGCTGAGGGGCTTCATCCGCGCCTACGAGAGCCAGGGCGAGGCGGGAACTCCCGGAAACGAGATCGTTCAGGTGTCCACCGAACCCGACGACGATGACGGAGGCCCCGTGACCGTGATCGCGCCCAGCGACGGGCGCCGCGACCTGCACTTCGTCGAAGGCGAGGACCGAGTCTTCATGTTCCGTCCGCCCGATCTGCTGGTGTCGATCCGCTGGGACGGGAGCGACGAGAAGGAGCACGTGCGCGTGCGGGGCGCCACCCTCACCGGCGCGACCCAGGGACTCGCGCCCACGACCGTGCAGATGGCGCCGCGCGGGGACCAGGCGCTTGTGGAGCTGCAGCGCCAGATCTACAGCGTGACCGTCCCGCGCATCGGCATCACGCCCACCATCAACGTCTCAAACCCGGACAACGCGGCCTTTCCGGCCCGGCAGCTGACCGACATTGGCGGCGAGTTCCCCGCTTGGAGCGGCGACGGGCGCTCGGTGCACTGGTCGCTGGGCAACGCGCACTTCGTCTACGACCTGGATGCCGCCGAGGCCTTCGAGGACAGCGTGGCGGCTGCGGAGGAAGAGGAAGAAGCGGAGGAGGAGGCCGAGGAACAGGAAGCCGAGGAGGAAGCGGAGGCGGAGGACGAAGATGACGAGTACCGCGCTGCGGAGGTCCGGGTGCTCATAGACGCGCCGCGCGACATCCCCGAAGGTCTGGCCGTGCTCCGTGGCGGGCGCGCGATCACCATGAACGGCGGCGAAGTCATCGAAAACGCCGACATCGTGGTTCGCAACAACCGGATCGAAGCAGTGGGCCGGAGCGGATCGGTGATGGTCCCGGACGGTGCAACCATGATCGACGTCAGGGGGCGCACCATCGTGCCCGGCTACGTCGACACCCATTCTCACCTGCGCGCGCGCGACGAGCTGCACCGGACCGACGTGTGGCCCTACCTGGCCAACCTGGCCTACGGAGTGACCACCACCCGCGATCCCCAGACCGGCAACACGGAGGTCCTCTCATACGCGGACATGGTGCGCACCGGCTCGATACTCGGCCCGCGCGTCTACTCGACCGGGCCGGGCGTCTTCTGGCAGGACCAGATCGACACCGCCGAAGAGGCGCACGATGTCCTGAAGCGCTACTCCGACTATTTCGACACCAAGACCATCAAGATGTACGTGGCCGCGGCCCGCAAGGGACGCCAGCACATCATCATGGCGGCGCGCGAGCTGGGGCTCATGCCGACCACCGAGGGCTCGCTCAACATCCGTCAGAACCTCACCGAGACCCTCGACGGATACCCGGGGCTGGAGCATTCAATTCCGATCTTTCCGGTATATGACGACTACGTGCGGCTGTTCGCCGAGACCGGCCGCGTGTACACGCCGACGCTGCTGGTGACGTACGGCGGCCCCTGGGCGGAGAACTACTTCTACAGCCGCGAGAACCCGCACGACGACCTGAAGCTGCGCCGCTTCACCCCCCACGACGAGATCGACAGCCGCACCCTGCGCCGCCCGCAGTGGTTCCACAGCGACCAGCACACCTTCTCGCGCCACGGCGAGTTCGTGAAGGACCTGGTCGCGGGCGGGGGCAAGGCCGGCGTCGGCAGCCATGGCCAGTTGCAGGGACTCGGGTACCACTGGGAGCTGTGGGCCATGGCGGCCGCGGACATGGACGAGCACGACGCGCTGCGCATGGCCACCATCTTCGGGGCCGAGGCGATCGGGCTCGACCAGGACCTGGGCACCATCGAGGCGGGCAAGCTGGCGGATCTGGTGATCCTCGAGGCCAATCCGCTCGACGATCTGCGCAACACCAACGCCATCGACCGGGTGATGCTGAACGGGCGCCTCTACGACGCCGACACGCTGGACGAACTCTATCCGCGCGAGCGGCCGCTGGCGCCGCTCTGGTGGTGGGACGACGAGCCGAACGGGGTGCCGGGGGTGGGGCGCTAGCTCTTCTCCACCCAGCGCATGAGCGGGATCACCTTCCCGCTGGCGCTGGACTCGATGAGGATGCCGAGACGCCGCAGCCGCGTCTCCTCCTTCTTCGCGCTCACCACCCAGCGCGCCACCTGTTTGCGGTACGACGGGCGCGCGTTGCGGAAGTAGTCCCAGGCTGCGGGATCGGCCCTGATCCGGCTCTCGTACTTCGGAGGCAGCTTCGTGACGCTCGGTTCGTACGCGGCGCGATCCCTGCTGTTGTCGCGTCTCTCGTATGCGGCCAGCCCCGCTTCGGTCACGACTCCCTGCGCGAGCAACTGCTTCATGCGGCCCAGGTTGCGGGGGCTCCAGTGGCTGCGGCGTCGCCGCGGGGTGAAGCGGACCTTGTAGGCCTTGTCGTCGACGGTGCGCTTCAGGCCATCGATCCAGCCGAAGCAGAGGGCGGCATCAACGGATTCACCGACGGTGACGCTGGGGAGCTTCGTGGCCTTCTTGTAGTACCCGACCCACATCACGTCGACATTGTCGTGGTTTTCCTCGAACCAGGCGCGCAAGGCTTCAGGGGTGGGAAAGAAGTGAGGAGTGGTGTCTTCCAATGGGGGATCCTCGAAGGGCGATTCGCTTCTAGATCTCGCCCCGGCGCGACGCCCACACCGCGTAGTGACTCGTGCGGGCCGCGAGCGCCATGTACGTGAGCGACGGGTTCTGGCATCCCGACGAGGTCATGGCCGCGCCGTCGATGACGAAGAGATTGGGGACATCCCACGCCTGGTTGAAGCCGTTCAGCACTGACGTGGCGGGATCGCGGCCCATGCGCGCGGTTCCCATCTCGTGGATGGCCAACCCCGGTGGAGAGATGACCGGCTGGGGCCGGACGTCCCGACCGCCGGCCGCCTCCAGCATTTCGGCGGCCTGGTCGACGGCCTCGCGCATCATTGCGCGCTCGTGCTCGCTCCACTCGCAGAGTATGCGGTGCGTGGGTATGCCCCAGGCGTCGACCTGCTCCGGGTCGAGGGCCACATGGTTCTCCTCCCGCGGGAGGCACTCGCCGAAGGCGTGCAGCCGGAACTGCCAGGGTCCCGGGCGCATGAGCTCGCGCTTGAAGTCGGCTCCGAAGCCCGGCATGGAGACCCCGCGTCCCCATCCCACCCGCTCCGCGGCGCCCTGGAACCCGTAGCCGCGCACGAAATCGGAGGACGGCTCGGTGACGTTGGCGAAGCGGGCGATGTAGATGCCGTTGGGACGGCGCCCGCGCGTGGTCCGGTCCTCCCAGCCGTCGAAGGTGGCCACCGAATCGTCGCACATGGCGTGGTCCATGAGGTACTTGCCGAGCACGCCGCTCGAGTTGGCCAGGCCGTCGGGGAAGTCTGATGACGTCGAGTTGAGCAGGATGCGTGTCGACTCCAGGGCCGAAGCCCCGAGGAAGACGGTGCGGGCGTGGAACTCAAGCTCTTCGTGGCTCTCGCGGTCGATGACGCGCACGCCGGTTACGCGTCCGCGTTGCGGATCCCAGATGACGCTGGGCACCACGCTGTTGGGGCGGAGGGTCAGGCGGCCGGTCGCCTCCGCCGCGGGCAGGGTCGCGTTGATGGAGCTGAAGTAGCTGCGGGTGCGGCAGCCGCGGTGGCAGGGGCCGCAGTAGTGGCAGGCTCGGCGGCCCTTGTGGTCGCGTGTGAGGACCGCGGTACGGCCGATGGTCATGCGCCGGGTTCCGCCGAACGCGCGCTCGATCGAGTCGCGCATGTGCTCCTCGACGCACGACATCGGCATGGGCGGCAGGAAGACCCCGTCCGGAACCTGAGCCAGCCCCTCGGCCTGTCCGCTGATGCCGACGAAGGCCTCGACGTGGTCGTACCAGGGGGCGATGTCGGCGTAGCGGATGGGCCAGTCGATGCCGTGGCCGTCGCGGGCGTTGGCCTCGAAGTCGAGGTCGCTCAGCCGGTAGCACTGCCGCGCCCACATGATCGAGCGGCCCCCCACCTGGCGCCCGCGGATCCACAGGAAGGGTTCCTCCGAGTCGCTGGTGTAGGGGTGCTCGTTGTCGTTGACGAAGAACTTGCGCGCCACTTCGTCGCACGCGTAGCACTGGCTCTGGATGGGCTGGTCGGCGGCCAGGGCCTTGCGGTCGTTCCAGCCCCGGTAGGGCATCTCCGACGGGCGGGTGTGCTCGGCGTAGTCCCGTTCGGGCACGATCGCGGGCCCGGCTTCGAGGACGAGGACGGTCGCGCCCAGCTCGGTGAGTTCCTTGGCCGCCCAGCCCCCGGACATCCCCGAGCCGACGACGATGGCGTCGTACTCCTGGCGCCTCCGGCGGATGTTCATGGGTGCGCGCCGTGCGGAGGCGCCGCGGTCGGCGAGGAGCCCCGGGTGTCCGCACCGGAAGACCGGCCGGCTTCCGCGTCGGTCAGCGGGGCGCACCCCTCGAAGGCCGGGAAGGTGATGCGGTAGCCGATGGCCTCCAGGCCGACCTCCGAGGTGAAGTACGCGGCTAGGGTGAACCGCTTGACGTCGTGGAAGAAATGCCGGGTCTCGTCGGCCGCGGGGTCGTCGCGGAGGCGGGTCAGGTCGGCGTCGAGGTCGCCCATCAGGGCCGCCTGCTGGGTCGAGGTGCAGTCGGCGAAGTCGCGTCCGAAGCGGTCGCGGGCCGACGGATCCACAGTGTCGAGGCCGGCGAGGAAACGGTCGCGGTCGTCGTCGTCCAGCCAACCGTCCACCAGGGCGGCCACGAATTCCGTCACTCCGGCCTCCGATGCACCCGGGGTGTCGGTCGCGGGGATGATCGCCTCGGCCATGGCGGCCATAACGCGCGCGCGGGGCGGGGTGAGGAGGCTCGCGGCCACTTGTGGCGCAACCTCGTTCGTCCCCACGGGCGTCCCGGCGGACGCACGAACCCGCTCCGCCCAGGCGACCAGCTCCGCAAAGGCGCCTTCCGGCGCGAGCAGGGGACCGCCCACGATCCCGCCCAGCACTCCGATGGCCCGCCTTCGCTTCATGGGTTACCGTTTCCGCCGCCTGACGCGGCCGTGTCGGGACGAGGTTTCTCCGAACGAAATGGAGGCTGGGGAACGATGCCCAACCTTACACGTCGCGAAGTCCTGAAAGCAACCGGCGCCGCCTCGCTGGGGCTGATGGTACCGGGGGCCGGCCGGGCGCTTGCCGGCGCAACGGTCGCCCAGACCGGCATCACCCAGTCCGTGGCCCGCTGGTGCTTCGAGGACATCCCCCTGCAGCCCTTCTGCGCGGCGGTCGCGGAGATGGGGCTGCCCGCCATCGACCTCCTGCTCGTGGAGGAGTGGGCGGTCGCACACGAGCACGGCCTGGTAGTCTCTTGCGGCGATGTCGGCGCGGGCACCATCGAGGACGGACTCAACGAGCCCCGCAATCACGCGGGCATCATCCGCGCCTTCGAAGAGCACATCCCCCGGGCCGCGCGTGAGGGCGTCCCCAACGTCATCTGCTTCTTCGGCAACCGCCGCGGCATGCCCGATGCGCCGGCCATCGAAAACTCGATTCAATGCCTCCGGGAATGCGCGCCCATCGCCGAAGCCGAAGGGGTCACGATCCTGGTCGAAGCGCTCAACTCCAAACCCGGCGGACACGTGGACTACATCGGCGACCACATGTCCTACGCCCTCGAAGTCATCCGCGCCGTCAACTCCCCCCGGGTGCGCATCCTCTACGACATCTACCACATGCAGATCATGGAAGGGGACATCATCCGCACCCTCACCGACGCCCGCGACTGGATCGGCCACTACCACACCGGCGGCGTCCCCGGGCGCGCGGAGATCGACGAGTCGCAGGAACTGAATTATCCGGCCATCGTGCGCGCGATCCGCGACACGGGCTTCACCGGCTACATGGCCCACGAGTTCATTCCGCGCAGCAGCGACCCCTTGCGCTCGCTGAGGGAGGCCGTGGAGATGTGCGCGCAGGCGTGAGGTGGCCGGGACCGCAAGCTGGCGGGTTTAGGACAAATAGGCGGTCACAGAAGATGCCAAATAACATGTCATCTTAGGATATCATCTTCCCTATCTCGTTGTGATAAGGTATCTTGATCTGTCACACAACGTGTCAGATAAGGTGCAAAACAATGGACTGGTCTCGGTTTAGCTTCGACTACCGTCTCAATCTATCGGACTTCCAGCCCTTGCTCATCCAGATCGAAGGACGCAAGGAGGCAGCGATGAACTTGCTGCTGCCGCCAGAGTGGAAGGAAGGGCTTGATCTCCTCAACCGCATCAGAACGATCCATGGGTCCACGGCTCTTGAGGGTAATCCGCTTTCGGAAACCCAGGTTGGCCAGTTTCTGCAAGGCAAGATCGGGCTCGATCCCATGAGCAGGGACATGCGGCAGATTCAGAACGCCGATGCGGCCCAGGAATGGGTCCGGCGCCGGTTCGGACCCGGCAAGGCCCCGATCAGGCTTGAGGATGTCCTGCGGATGCACGAACTGATGACAAGGCTGTCCGACGAAACCAACAACGTTCCGGGTCACCTTCGCTCTCATGATGTTCAGGTCGGCACCCCGGAACTGGGGGGCATCCATGTGGGGGCACCCTACCCGGATCTCCCCTCACTCATGCCCGATTTCGTTTGCTTCGTGAACTCAGCCCGGCTCAAGCGTGAGCACGCCGTTGTCAGGGCCCTGCTCGCCCACTTCTTCCTCGTTACGATCCACCCGTTTGGGGATGGAAACGGTCGGGTCTCTCGTCTCGTCGAAGCGGCCATCCTCTATGAGGGAGGCTACAACATCCACGGGTTCTACGGGCTCTCGAACTACTTCTACCGAAACGGGGACGATTACAAGAAGCGGCTGCAGGAATGCCGCCGAGTCCAGCCGTTCGACATGGTGCCCTTCGTAGTCTTCGGGCTGCATGGCTTCGAGGCCGAGTTGGAAGGGATCAACAACTTCATCAAGACGAAGATGAACCGCCTGGTGTACCGCGACAGGATCACCAACGCGCTAGGTCAGCGAGTGAGCAAGCGCCGTCACTTGCTCAATGCCCGGGAGTACCAGCTTCTCCGCTTCCTTCTTGAGGAAACCGAGCCGCAAGATCCGTTCTCCGAGGTTCCGTCGGAACGCATTCGTCTGGATGACCTGGTGAACTCACCCTACGTGAGAAGCACCTATCGCGACGTAACCAACCGGACGTTCCGGCGGGAACTTACGCGGTTGGCTGAATTGGGGTTTATCGTGTTCGACCATCTGCCCGAGTCGGGCGAGTACACCGTCCAGATCGACTTCGGAGCGATCGAGAGGGACTTCGACGAATTCGGAAGCCGCTAACGATGGGAGACGTCTCAGCACACCTCTTGCCAACGACCCGCAGCCCCTGACTCGCCGTTGCGGATGTGAGCCTGCAGGTGAGTAGATTGCCCCATGGCCATCGACCACTTGGGCAAGGAGAACAGCATGGCCAAGTACATGTTCCGAACCAGCTATACGCGATCCGGCCTGAAGGGGCTGCTCGCCGAGGGGGGCAGCGGCCGCGAGGCTGCCCTGCGTCAGACCGTCGAGAGCGTTGGCGGAAGTCTGGAGGGGTTCTACTACGCCTTCGGCGACACGGACCTCATCCTGATCGTCGACCTTCCCGACGAGGCGGCCGCGACGGCGCTCTCGCTCAACATCGCCGCCGCGGGTGCGCTCACGGTGTCCGTGACCGTTCTGCTAACCCCGGAGACCGTGGACAAAGCGGTAGGCCAGTCCGTGTCGTACCGGTTGCCGGGGGCCTGAGGTTGCGGAAAGCAGGCGCCGTGGCCTGTTAGTACATCCGCTCGCTCCGGAAGACGTTGCGCATGTCGCCCAGGCGTCCGTCCAGGTAGCAGCGGAGGTTGTGGCGGAAGATGTCGGTGATCTTCCGGTTCTCGCTTGCGGCGTTCGCCGAGGAGTGCGGGCTGACGATCACGTTGGGCATTTCCCAGAAGGCGCTGTCGGGCGGGAGCGGCTCATCCGCGAACACGTCGAGGCCGGCGAGGGCGATACGTCCGTCGCCCAAGGCCTCGAGGAGGGCTGGCTCGTCCACGACTCCGCCCCGCGCCACGTTGACCAGCACCGCACCCGGCTTGAGCGCCCGCAACGCGGCGGCGTCGATGAGCCTGTCGGTCTCCGGCGTGTGGGGGACGCTGAGGACCAGCGCGTCGGTTTCCGCCAGCATCTCGTGCATGGCGTCGTTCGGATGGAGCGCGTCCACGCCAAGCTCCCCGGCGGAACGGCCCGATCCCGGGCTGGCCAGCGCCACGATCCTCATCCCGAAGCTTCGGCCGACCCGCGCCACCTGGCGGCCGACTTCCCCCGCTCCGATGATGGCAAGCGTCCTGCCCTCCAGCTCCTCTCCGCAGAAACGTTCCCACAGGTGCCGGCGCTGAAGGTCGGCGAGATGCGCGAACTTGCGCACGTGCGCGAGCAGGATCAGGAAGACGAACTCCGCCAGCGGGCCGCCGTGCACGCCGCGCGCGGTCGTGATGAGCAGATCCGAGTCCAGGAGGCCCAACGCTTCGACCGTGCGGCCCACACCTGAACTGGTCCCCTGGATCCAGCGAACGTTGGGCGCGTATGCGAGCCCCCCGCTGCCGTCCGGATTGCGTGGCGGGAAGTCCCAGAGGATGTCGGCCCGCCCCAGGTGCGCTCGCCAGCGCGCCTGCTGCTCCGGTGTGCGGCGGAAGTCGGCCGGACCGGTGTGGTCGGCTTCGTAGCGTTTGGGGGGAAGGACATCCGGGTCATGGACGACTTCGAGCCGCTCGGGGTCGACGGCGCGGATGCGCTCCACCTGCTCGGGCTCGAGTGGGCTGGCGATGAAGATGTTGAGGCGGTTCCGAGTCATGGAAGATGTCGGGAGATGTGCGAAATGGCGGGAGTCCCATTGAATGCGGGGAGGCCAGAGCCTCTGTGTTATCACAGGCCGTTGGGGGAACGGCCCTCGAACAACCTACACGCCTGAGGCTCGCCCGCATGTTCCGGTAACCCCGCCTCCTCCTTAGAATCATCCGGTTCCATCCTCGTGTCCTCTGGTTCCGCTCCCGTTGCGCGGACCACGCACGCCTGACCCCCATCCTCCGCGAGAATCATGCTTGCCACCATCGCCCTCGCCGCCCTGCTGCAGCTCCCCGGTCCCCAGGCGCCCGCCTCGCCGGGCGAGTTCGCTCCCGGTACGACGTACGACCCGGCCATCCCCACGATACAGTCCGTGGTGGGGCACGAGGTCTGGGAGGTGGTCACGCCGCCCGACCAGGTCGTGCGCTACTTCGAGGTGCTGGCCGAGGCGGCCCCGGACCGGACCCACCTGGTCCACTACGCCGACAGTTGGGAGGGACGGCCGCTGGTGATCATGGTGATCGGGTCGCCGGAAAGGATCGCATCGCTGGACGCGATCAAGGCCGGGCTGGCGCGGCTGGCCCACCCCGAAGGGCTCTCGGATGCCGATGCCGACGAGCTCATCGCCGGGCTGCCGGTGGTCACCGCGCTCATGCACAGCATCCACGGGAACGAGATCAGCCCTTCCGGGGCGGCCATGATGGAGGCCTACCACCTGCTGGCCGCTCAGAACGACCCCAACGTCGACCTCATCTTCGCCGAATCGCTGGTGCTCATCGATCCGATCGAGAACCCGGACGGGCGCAACCGCTTCGTCCAGGAGAACACCATGGCGGCGGCGGTCCGGCCCAACGTCGAGGCGTACTCGGCGGAGCACGACGAGCGCTGGCCGGGCGGGCGCGTCAACCACTACCTGTTCGACCTGAACCGCGACCTCTTCATTCAGAGCCAGGTGGAGACCCAGGGCAAGGTGCGCATCTTCCTGGAGTACTGGCCGCACATCGTGGCCGATCTGCATGAGATGGGCGGCAACGCGACCTATTTCTTTCCGCCCACGGCACCCCCGGAGAACCCCTGGTACG
Source organism: Gammaproteobacteria bacterium (assembly GCA_009843625.1). Classification (GTDB taxonomy): domain Bacteria; phylum Gemmatimonadota; class Gemmatimonadetes; order Longimicrobiales; family Gaopeijiaceae; genus BD2-11. The sequence goes on from VYDD01000146.1 coordinate 12,268, forward strand.
GTGAGCGCCAGATCGCGCTGATGGACGTGTTCGGTCGCGCCAACGCCGCTGCGTTCGACGCGCGGGGCTTCGCCTACTTCAACCGCGAGGTCTACGACCTCTTCTATCCGGGCTACGTGGACATGTGGCCCATGAACCACGGCGCTCTCGGGATGACCTACGAGCAGGCGTCGGCGCGCGCGCTGGTGCTCGAGCAGTCCGACGGCGATGTGCTCACCTACGGGGACGGTGTTCTGCACCAGTTCACCGCGGCGATGGCCACGGCGCACACCTCGGCCGTCAACCGGGAGCGCATCCTGCGCGACTACCTGGCCTTCCGCCGCGAGGGGATCGAACTGGGAAGCCAGGGTGTTGCCGAGTACGTGCTCCATTCGGCGCACGACCCGGGGATGTCGGAGCGGCTGGCGCGCATGCTGGTTCGCAACGGCATCGAGGTGCGCGAGGCCAGCGGGCCGGTAAACGTGGCCGGACGCCAGCTCCCGGCCGAGGGGACCTTCATCGTCCCCATGGACCAGCCGACGCACCGGTTCGCGCGCAACCTGCTCGACCCGCACGTGCCCATGGCGGAGGACTTCCTTCAGGAGCAGATCGACCGGCGCTCCCGGCGAGAGCCCGACCAGATCTACGACCTGACCGCGTGGAGCCAGTCGCTGCTCTGGGACGTGGAGGCGATCACCGTCGACCGCCCAACCGGGGCAGCCGGCGCTCCCGTCACGGCTACCCGCGAGACGGAGCCTCTCGCCCTCCCGGAAGCCACCGTCGGCTACCTCCTGCCGTGGGGCACCAACGCGGCCGGCGCGGTCGTGGAAGCCCTGCGCGAAGGCGTGCGCGTGCGGGCCGCCGGCGCCCGCTTCACCCTGGACGGGCGCGAATTCCCGATGGGCACCGCGATCGTGCGCACAGCCGAGAATGGACCCGACCTGCGCGCGACGCTGGGGCGCATCGCGGGGGCCCACGGAGCGGAGGTCGTCCCCATAGACGGCGCCTACGTGACCGAAGGGACGTCGCTGGGCAGCAGCGCCACGCGGGGGCTGCGCGAGCCGAGGGTGCTGCTGGTCTACGACGAGCCCGGCCAGACCTATTCGGTGGGCTGGACCCGGTATGTCCTGGAGCGCCGCTACGCCCAGGCCACCACGGTCGTGCGCGCCTCCAGCCTGGGACGCGCGGACCTCAACCGTTACGACGTCATCGTCTTCCCCAGCGGCAACTACTCGGGCGCGGTAGGCGGCGGCCTGCAGGACCGGCTGAGCGAGTGGATGCGCGGGGGCGGCACCCTCATCACCATGGCCGAGTCGACCCGCTGGGCCACGCGGGCGGGGCTGCTCGCCAGCACCGCCGAGCGCCGCGGCGGCCGTGCCGAGGCCGACGATCCCCCGGATCCCGGCACACCGGATCAGCCGATCGAATACCTGGATGCCATCGTCCCCGCGGACGAAGCTCCGGCGGCTGTGCCCGGCGCCATCCTCAGGGTGCTGCTCGACGACGAACACTGGCTCGCCTCCGGGACCGACGGCGAGATCGGGGTTCTGGTGGAGGGCTCGCGGGTGTTCCGTCCGGTCACACTGGATGACGGGGCCAACGTCGGACGCTACGCGGACGAGGACGATCTCCTGCTGGGCGGGATCGTCTGGGAGGAATCCCGGCCCCAATTGGCCAACAAGGCGTTCCTGATTCATCAGCCCGTCGGGTCCGGCCAGATCGTGGCATTCGCAGAGGATCCCAACTACCGTGCGTACGCGGAGGCGACCCAGCTTCTGTTCATGAACGCCGTCCTGCTCGGGCCGGGCCGCTGAAGAGCGGCGACAGGGACGCGCGCCGGCGGAATGCGTGCCGGCACCATCTCAACATGGGAACGACCGAATGAAGATCTGCGTGGTGGGCGCGGGAGCCATCGGAGGACTGCTCGCGGTGAAGCTCGCGAATGCGGGCGAGGATGTGACGGTCATTGAGCAGGGCGCGCACCTGGAGGCGATCCAGCGGAACGGGCTCAAGCTGATCATGGCCGACGGCTCCGAGCACCATGCCGTGCTCGACGCCCGCGGCGGCATGGACGACGTGGGCGAGCAGGACCTCGTCATCCTGGCGGTGAAGGCGCAGGTGCTGCCGGTGGTGGCGCCGGGGGTCCGCGGCATGCTTGGTCCCGAGACGATGGTCGTCCCGGTTCAGAACGGCCTTCCCTGGTGGTACTTCGAGAAGCACGGTGGCCCGTTCGCCGGGCACCGGCTGCAGTCGCTGGATCCCGACGGCGTCCTGGCCGACAACATCCTTGTCGACAACATCGTGGGCACCGTGACCTTCCCTGCGGGCGAGATCGCATCGCCCGGGGTGGTGCGCCACACCGAGGGCAACCGCTTCCCCATCGGCGAGCTGGACGGCTCGCGCACGGAGCGCGCCCAGCAGCTCGTGGACTTGCTCACGCGCGCCGGCTTCAAGTCGTTCGTCATCGAGGACATCCGCGCCGAGATGTGGCTCAAGCTCTGGGGCAACCTCTCGTTCAACCCGATCAGCGCCCTCACCCGCGCCACGCTGGTGGACATCTGCCAGTATCCGCTCACGCGTCAACTGGCGCGCACGCTGATGGAGGAGGCCCAGGAGGTGGCGGGCAAGCTGGGGATCACATTCCGGGTCGGGATCGAGCGGCGCATCGCGGGCGCGGAGCGCGTGGGCGCGCACAAGACCTCGATGCTCCAGGATGTCGAGGCGGGCCGCTCGCTCGAGATCGACGCCATCATCGGCGTGGTTTCCGAGCTCGGCCAACTGGTGGGCGTGCCGACGCCGAGCGTCGACGCCATCCAGGCGCTGGTGGCGCTGCTCGACAAGGGTGTGCGGGAGGGGACGGTCTAGAGGATAGACTTAGTCCACAGAACTAAGTCCGATGCCCTACAGCCCCAGCTCGTTCCAGGCCTCCATCCGCTCCAGCATCCTGTTGGCGGTTGCCGTGTCGCCGCGCAGGCCGGCTTCACGGTACAGGGCGAAGTAGGCGAGGGCGTAGTAGGTGGGGATCCCCAGGCTGCTTGGGTCGCGCCAGTAGTCCCACCCCTCGGGAAGGCCGCTCCGGTGCACGTACACCTCGTCCACCAGCGTGCGCGTGCGCTCGGTATCCACCCACACTCCGACTCCCGACAGCCGGTTCGGATCACCCACCTGGGCGATCCCCCGGGCCTGCAGCGGCGCCGGGTCTCCGGGCCAGAGCCGATAGGCCACACCCTGCCGGACGATGTACCTGCGCAGCCCCATATCCTCCGGGGCTCCGACGGCGGAGGCGAAGTAGATGGGCCGGTCGTCGATGGAGTTGGCGATGAAGGACAGCGCGAACTGCATCCACGGCTGCATCTGGCGCCCTTGCGCGACCGTGGCCGTGACCGGGCCCAGGCGAAAACGGCGCTCCTCGGCGAGCGGCGCGACGCCGGTCATGACGACCCGTTCGATCATGTCGTCGGTCAGCTCGGTGCTGACGACCGCTCGCGTCGGGGGCGAAATCGGCTCGCGCAGGACCAGCGGCACCAGTCCCGCAGCCTGCGCCGAGGCCGGGTTGTCGGTGTACAGCGCCGCCGTACCCACCGGGGTGTAGGGACGCTGGCAGAGGATCCGGGTCGGGTCCGCGTCCGGGTCCTCGCCGGGACCGCAGGGACGGCTCAGACCCCGCAACTGCTTCACGTACCAGTCGGTGTTCAGGTACGACGTGACCGCCACGACGACATCGCGCCGGATGCCCTCCACCTCCTGCAGATACCAGAGCGGGAAGGTGTCGTTGTCGCCGTTCGTGAAGATGAGCGCGTAGGGTTCCACGCTCATGAGCAGATTGTAGGCCCAGTCGCGCGCGGAATAGTCGTCCGAACGGCTCGCGCGCTGGAAGTTGAAAATCAGTGGCAGCAGCGCCAGCAGGAGCACCGGCGAGGCCATCTTCATCGACCCCAGGTTTCTCGACAGCGACTTCCACAGGCCCGCGAGGCCGATCCCCGAGATGAGGCCCCAGACCGAGAAGCCGACGACGAAGAAGTAGTCGCGCTCGCGCACCTCCTTCTCGATGCCCTGGTCGGGGAAGGAATAACCGAGCTTGAAGTTCAGATAGTAGACCAGCCCGACGGAGAGGATGCCGAAGAGCGAGGCCAGATAGAGCCAGCTGGCGCGGTCCTTCCGGTAGTGCTCGCGCAGGCCGAGCGCGCCCAGCGCCAGGAACAGCAGCGTGAAGAGGAGTCGGCTGGGAGGAAAGCGGTTGTCCGCGAAGGCCACGCCGCGGGCCCACTGCCAGTCGAAATACTGCATCCAGTTGCCGTACTGGGCGAGGAGCGGCGCCTGACGGGGAACGAGCGGCGGCTTGGCGTACTGCTCCCGCTTGAGCGCCGATGACAGCTCCTCGCATCCCGCGTTGCCGTAGGTGGCGACGCTCACCAGCGCGTCGGAGACCCCTTCGCAGGTCGGCTGCGCCTCGTTGATGACCGGGTCGAGGTCGGAGCGGATGGGCAGGAAGAGGTGGATGCTCAGCCCGAGGAGGACCGCCACCAGCGAACTCGCGTAGAGGCGCGGGCTGAGGAGCGTGCGTGCGCGCACCGCGAGGATGAAGAGGAAGAGGGAGGGCAGCACCAGCAGCGCCATGAGGTGGTTCCCCACGGAGAGCGCCATGATGAACGCCATCAATACCAGCAGGTTGTCTTCCCTTCCCTTTCCGAGGTTCTCCTGCCAGCGGAAGGTGAGCCAGGTCAGGAGGGCGATGGTGAGGAGGGAGACGGTGTAGACCTTCTCGTTCACGTTGGACTGGTTCCAGACCGTGAACGCCGTCGCGCTGATCAGGACCGCCGCGCACGCCCCCACCAGCCGGAAGCGCCGGTCGGAGGAAAAGAAGCGCAGGATGTGATGGACGACGAGGAACCAGAAGCCGTGGGCGGCCGCGCTCACCGCCGCCGAGAGGAGGTTGATGCGGACTGCGGTCGAGATCCCCAGCGGAGCCAGCAGGATGTCCCAGGCGCGAGCGAGCACGACGAAGAGCGGGTTCCCCGGGGGATGCGGGATGCCGAGCATGTGCCCGGTGGCGATGTACTCGCTCGTGTCCCAGAACGCCGTGGTGGGAGCCACGGTCGCCGCGTAGAGGAGGAACACGGCGCCCGCCACCCCGGCCGCCCAGCGGTAGGGAGGTGTGTTGCCCGAGGCCACTAACTGGCTCCGGGAACCAGCGTGATGCCCCCCGCCTGCTTGCCTGTCTCCGCCATTCCCACTCGCTCGTAGGTCGCGAGGTCGATGACCTCGACGATGCCCGGCTGTCCCCCGATTCCTTCGACGGTGACGAAGGCGAAGCGGTTGTCCGACGTCACGACGACCCCGTGGGTAACTTCCTGGGTGCTCTCGATCTTCGCCAGCTGCTCGCCGGTGTCGAGATCCCAGACCGCCAGGTGGCCGCTGCCCTTGAGGGTCGCGAGCAGGCGCGAGCCATCGTGGGTGAGGGCCAGGTTGTAGGGCGCGCCGTCGGCGGGCATGCGCCGGGCCACGCTCCAGGACTCGATGTCCACCTGGACGATCTCGTTGCCGCGGTTGCAGGCCACGTACACGAAGCGCCCGTCGCCGGAGAGCGTGGTCCAGGTCGGCGAGCAGGCGGCCATGCCGGAGCCGCCCATCGCGCCGGCCATGTCACCGGTGGTCCCGCCGGCCATGCCGCCAGCGCCCATCCCCCCGCCATGGGCGACCGGTTCGTCGACCGGCTCTCCCGTCACCAGGTTGAGCCGCCGGGTCACCTCGAGCGAGAAGGTGGACATCTCCACCAGCTGGTCGTCCATCATGCACGCCGAGTAGTTGTGCATGCCGTCCGGCGACATGCGCGACCCGTGCGGCATGGTGCAGGTGGTCACCTGCTCGATCTCGTACATCTCCTCGGTGTCGACCACCGACACCGTGCTCGGGACGTGGTCGCCGTAGAAGTTCGAGTTGACGGCGAAGGCCAGCACTCCGTCGGGGGTGAGCGACACGGTCGCGGGGAAGAACCCGAGCTCGGTGGCGGCCACCACCGTGTCGGGGCCGGTCTCGTACTTGAGCAGGTAGCCGTTCGGGAAGCCGTGCCCGAGCGTCAGGTACCAGTATTCGCCCGACGGGTCGAAGAACATCCCGTGCGGGCCCTCGATCTCCGCGGGCCAGCGGCCCACCCGGATGACCTTCTCCACCGAGAGCCCGCCTTCCGGCGTGAACTCGAGCACCGCGACCTCGTCCTCCGACTCCGCGGCCACGTATGCGCGGTACGACTGCGCCTGGGCTGGTTCGGGCGCGACGACAAGCACCGCCAGCAGCGCGGCGGCCGCGAGCCGGAGTGACTCGGCGCGGCGATGGCGCCGCGACAGGCCCTTCGTCACGGAACCAGCGTCCTCCTCGGCTGCAGCCTCACCGACCAGAGCCCGGAGTGGTGCTCGGCGATGAACAGGTGTCCCTTGTGGATCTGCGGGCCCCAGCTGAATGGCGCATTGGGCACGAAGGCGTCGGGGTCGTTGGCGGCGTAATGCGCGATCTCGCGGCCCTGCAGCCCCAGGTTGCCCTTGAGCTCGCCGGAGATGTCGATGACGCGGGTGCCACCGTTGTAATACGCTGCGTAGAGGCGGTCTCCGTCGATCCACATGTTGTGCGACCCGGCCTCCGGGATCTCGTAGCGCGCGACCTCTTCGGGGTTGTTGGGGTCGGTGAAGTCGACGACGTGGATGTAGCCGGCCATGCGCGGGGGCGTGCGCTCGGCGTCCAGGTCGTTGAAGCCGGGGCGGCCGATCTCGTCGCCCATGAAGATGTAGAAGCGTCCGGTCGGGCTCCAGTACGGGAAGGCCGCGTGGGTCGCCCCGCCGATGTCGGCGAAGCGGGTCATGAGCACCGGGTTCGAGGGGCTGCCGCCCCGGTCGCCGCCGCCCACGTCGATGACCGCCACCCCGTCGGCCCAGTTGGACGTGTACGCGATCCCGTCCACAATCCAGATGTCGTGAATGCCGTGGCCGGGGGTGTCCAGCTCGAAGCGGCCCACCCGGTGCGGGCTGGTCGGGTCCTCGATGTTGATCACGTCGAAGCGGACGCCGTTGTTCACCGCGTACACGTGGTTGTCGTAGACGAAGACGTTGTGGACCCCGCCGGTCAGCTCGTCGTCGAAGGTGGAGAGGATTTCCACATTGCGCGGGTCCGAGCAGTCCACGATGACGATGCCGTTGCGCCGGTTGGAGGCGCCCTCGCGCGAGATCACGCAGACGCGGCCGTCCTCGGAGACCTTCACGTCGTTGGTGGTGCGCGCGTCCACCACCAGCGAGTCGGTCATGACCGGAGCCGCCGGGTCGGTCACGTCCCACCAGTAGGTCGCGCCGTAGGCGCCCCAGGTGCCGGTGATGGCGTAGTCGCGGCCGTCGACCCCCTCCCACACCCACAGGTCGGAGGTGGGAACGTCGCGCACGGCGCCCTGGCCGATGAACTCCACCGTCTCGCTCACATTGCGCGGCTCGATGCGGATGGTCTGGTTGGCGGAGTGGCCCGGAACGGTGGCCATGACCGTGTACACTCCCGGCCGGTACGCCACGAAGCGGCCCTGCTGGTCGATCTCGGCGGGCCAGAAGTCCGCGGTGGCCTCGACATCCGCGTAGGGCACGACCGAATAGGTCACGGGGACGTCGCTGGCCTCGTCGCCTCCCATCGGGGTGGCTTCGAAGCGGATTACGTCGCCGGTACGACCCACCTCCTGGCTCCCGGACAGCGCAATCGAGGTGACCGGGCTCGCGACCACGTCGTAGACGACCTCTCCGGCGATGCCCTCGGCGGTCGCGGTCAGGGTGACCCGGCCGGGTGCGTGCGCGCTGAACACGCCGAAGCGGTCGACGCTGGCCACCGACTCGTCGCTGGTGCTCCAGCCCAGCTCCACGTCGCCGCGGACATCGTCGACCGCGTCGTACACGGTGGCCCGGTGGCGCATCACCGTGCCCACGTAGAAGTGCCCGCTCTCGCCCGGCGAGATCTCGACCCGGTCGAGGGCGGGGTACGGCACCGAGACGGTCATCTCCGCGCGGATGTTGCGGTCGGTGGCGACCATCAGCGTCACCAGGTAGTCGCCGCCGTACACCGCCTCGACGGCGCCGGTGGTTCTGTTCACGTCCAGACGCCCGCGCGCGCCCCGGGCCATGTACATGATCGGGGCATCGACGGCGTTCCCGTCGGCATCGACAACGCTGGCCGTGATCTGCCCGCTCTCACCGGGCTGGAGGGTGAGCACCCCTTCCTCCACGACGATGCGCGCAGGTTCCTGGGCGGTGAGGGACGGCGCGCCGAGCGCGAGAAGGGCGAGGAAGCAGAGGACGCTGGCAGGACGGATCTTCATCTCGGTTACTCCATGCAACGGATCGACTGTCGGGCCTGAAAAAGTCGAAAAATCCGCGGGTTTGCGCAAATGCAACAGTCCTAGAAATTCACCACCAGAGCCATGGTCAGCACTCGATCCGACTTGTCCAGCGGGATGGGCACCTTGCCCGCGGACTCCCCCTGCATGCTGGTGAGGGGGACGTCGACCAGCGAGGGCCGGTTGTCGAACTGGTACTGGAACTTGGCCTGCAGCCCGAAGTGCTCGCTCATCGAAACGCCCAGCGAGGTCACCCAGTCCGCGCGCAGGTCCGCCGGATTGAAGCCGTTCTCGTCCACCACCAGGGTGCTCTTCAACTCCGTGTTGTCGGTCAGCTGGATCTCGTATTCGCCGGAGACCTGGAGTCCGATGAAGGTGTTGGCCGCGTCGGGATCGGGCACCACGTCGTCCTGCCTGGTCACGGTGAGCCCGTAGGAACTGCGCAGCTGGTGCACTTCATCCTCCACCCAGCGCGTCGACATGCCGGCGACCAGCACGTAGCGGCCATCGATGCCGGTGAAGGTGTTGCGGGTCCATCCCAGCTGGCCGAACACCGACGACCGCTCCGAGAACTCGCGGTCGCCGCGGAAGCGGATGTGGTAGTTTTCCGCCGATACCCGGGTCTCGCTCTCCTCTTCGACCCGATAGTCGTCGGCGGTGCCGATGGCAGAACGCTTGAAGCGGCTGGTGTTGGTGCGCAGGGCTCCGAACTCCAGCCTGGTCTCGGTCCTCTCCCATTCCGTGATCAGCTCGTTGGCGAGCCCGAACGTGGTCGATTCGGTGTTGCCCCGGGTCTGGATGAAGCTGAACTCGCTGGAGTTGGACCACTCAGGCGGGAGAGGAATCTGGGGGATCTGCGCGCTGGCGTCGGTGCCGGTGCCCAGCAGCACCGCGAACACCAGGGAGAAGGGCACGCAGCCACCCGTCCCCGGCGGGTGCCCGGCCGGAAAGCGACCTCGTGTTACCAAACGCCCTCGTAGCCGTCCGCGGCGAGATTCCACTTGGGCCCGAACACGTGAAGCTTCGTCGTTGGCGCCGAGCCGTCGGTGAGTTCTCCGCCGACATGGGTCCAGGCGAGCAGGCTTCCCTCCAGGTTCAGCACCGGCACGCCCTTCCTGCTCATGCGGCGTGCGTACTTCGAGCTCCGCGCGCCCACCGTGCAGTAGGCGACCACGGTACAGTCTCCCAGTTCCTCGAGCTGGCCCTCGAACTCCTCGGGGGTGATCGCTCCGGGCAGGGTGGACACCGCTCGTTCCGCCGGAGAGCGAACGTCGACGAGCACGGTATCGTTGGCGGGCAAGCGCTCGCGGAGCGCCGCCGCGCTGATGGTCCTGACCTCGGGAAAGCGACGGCCGACCTGCGAAATCATCCCCTCCAGCGCCCGCCGTCTGTCTTCCTGCGAAGCCGCGTTCTTCACGCTGTGTCCCCTGGTCCCAGGTGCATGCAGCCGTCTCTCGAATACGCTCCGTTCATCAAATGAAGAACATGCCTCTTGTCAGCCCGGCCGACTCCGCCCACTCGCCCGCGGCCATCTTCTTCCCCCCTTCGGGCCGCACCTTGCGGACCAGCAACTGGCCATCCGGAGCCGCGACGCGAATCCCTTCGGGGCTGATGCCGGTGACCTGCCCGGGGCGAATCGAGAGCGCGTCGTCGATCCGCGAAGCGCCGTAGAGCTTGATCCAGGCGCCGTTGAACGTACTCCAAGCGCCCGGCTGGGGATCCGCGCCGCGCACGAGGTTCCACGTCCGGCGCAGCGGCAGATTCCAGGAGACCCGCACGTGCTCGTGTTTGCACCAGCCTTCGTAGGTGGCCGCGGAATGATCCTGGGGGATCTTCGGCGCCTCGCCCGCGCGCACCAGGTCCACGCCCTCGAGCATGGCGTCGACCCCCATGGGGAAGAGGTGGTTGAAGTAGAGGCTGCCCAGAGTATGATCCCCGACATCGACTTCCTTCTGAAGGAGAATCGGGCCCTCGTCGAGCCCGTCGTCGGGCCAGAAGATCGAGAGCCCCGTCTTCTCCCTGCCCCAGATGATGGGCCAGTTGATGGAGCTGGGGCCGCGATGCAGCGGGAGCAGCGAGGGATGATACTGGATGGTCCCGTGGGTCGGGATGTCGAGGGCCTGCTCGGGCACGAAGAGGGTCACGTAGGCCATCACGCCCAGATCGGGGCGGAGCGATTTCATCTGCGCCCAGGTGTCCTCGTTCTTGAAGGAGGAGGGCTGGAAGAGGGGCAGGCCGTGTTCGCGGGCCGCTTCCGCGAGCGGGTCGGGGCGCTGACCGGGCTTTTCGGGACGGGTGTAGACGCCGACGATGTCCTCGCCGCGCTCGACCAGCGCGTTGAGGACAGCCGCGCCGAAGGCCTGCTGGCCGTTGACGATGATTCTCATCCTTCAGCTCACCGGACGGTTGGCGTTCATGACCCAGCGATCATACCAGGCGAGGTAGCGCTCGTAACGGTCCTTCTGGTAGCTGGGGACGCGGATGCCGTGGCTCTGGCCCGGATAGACCACGAGCTGGGTGGGCACGCCCCGCCGGCGCAGCGCCTGGTAGAGCTGCTCGGAGTTGAGGATGGGCACGTTCCAGTCGTCCTCGCCGCCCATGATGAGGGTCGGGGTGGTGACCTCGTGCACCTTGTTGAAGGGGCTGATGCGCTCCCAGTTGTCGCGGTTGTCGCCCTCCCACGGGAGCCCCAGCTCGGCCTCCCACTGCCGCTGGTAGTGGTCGTGCCCGTAGTTGGCGATGTAGAGCACTTCGCTGGCCCCGGTGATGGCGCCCTCGAAGCGGTCGGTCTGCGTGATGACGTAGTTGGTGAGGATGCCCCCGTACGACCAGCCGCCCACCCCCAGCCGGTCGGGGTCGGTCCAGCCCTGCTCGATGGCGTAGTCGATGCCCGCCATCACGTCCTTGAAGTCGGGGTTGCCCCAGTCCGCCCACAGCGCCGCCGAGAAATCCTGGCCGTAGCCGGACGAGCCGCGCGGGTTGGTGCGCACGACCACGTAGCCGTGGGCCGCGAAGAGCTGCGACTCGAACTGGAAGGAGTGGCTGTACTGGGAGACCGGGCCCCCGTGGATGCGCAGGATGGTGGGATAGGCCCGTCCTTCCTCGTAGTCAGGTGGGAAGGTGACGAAGCCCTCGACTTCGATGCCGCCCTCGGAGGGGAACTGGATGTTGCGGGTTTCGGCGACGTTGACCGTCCCGAGGAAGTCGTCGTTGTGGCCCGTGATGCGGCGGAGCGAGGCTTCTCCGTCATCGAAGTCCTCGACGGCGTAGATCTCGCCGGGACGGTCCAGGTGGTTGACCAGGGCCGCGAAGGTGCCGCCGCGCCGGTCGAAGCCCGAAGCCGACAGCCCGCCGGACACCGGCCGCTCCAGGTCCGAGCCGTCGGGACGAATGCGCGCGATGTGGTTCTCGGACGAGTCCTCGAGCCCGAACCAGATCCACTCGCCATCGGGAGAGAAGCGGGGCGAGCGCACGTTGCGGTCCAGGTCGGTGGTGAGCAGCCGGGGCTCGCCCCCGTCCGCGGAGACGACCGCCAGGTGGGTTGTGGCGTACCAGATCAGGTCGGGGCGGATGCCGGTGCTGTAGGCGATCCAGCGGCCGTCCGGGCTCCACTGCGGTGAGCCGTCGGAACCGGGGTTGGTGGTGACCTGCCGGGGCGAGTCGGTGGGCTCCTCCAGGTCCGCCGAGACCACCCAGATGTCGTTGTTGGCGTTCAGGTCGGGATCTTCCGTCCGGTTGGAGACGAACGCGATCTGCGTGCCGTCCGGGCTCCAGACGCCCAGGGACTCATTCCAGCGCCCCGTGGTGAGCTGCTGCAACTCGTTGGCATCGATCTTGTAGACGTACAGGTGCGTCATGCGTGAGCCGGTCAGGTATCCGGCTCCGTCCCGCTTGAACTGGATGCGGTCGATGACCCACGGATCCTGCGGAGCGTTGGGCTTCGCATCCTCGTCATCCTCCTCGGCATCGCGGATGGTGAGGAGGAGGCGCGTGCCGTCGGGCGACCAGCGGTATCCGCCGACACCCTGCTCGACGTCGGTGAGGGGGAAGGCTTCGCCGCCGCGCCGGTCGAGCGCCCACACTTGGGTCGGGTCGCCGTCGCGCGCCGCCGTGAAGGTGAGGTATCGGCCGTCCGGACTCCAGGCGGGAGAGCCGGCAGACTGCTTGTCGCGCGTGAGCGGGACGGGGTCGCCGCCCGCGACCGGCGCCATGTAGACGCGGGTATAGGAGCGTTCATCCTCCAGGGAGGTGCGAGAGACAGTGTACGCGACCCAGTCGCCCTCGGGACTGACCACCGGTGAGCCGACGTTCTCGAGCTCGAACAGATCGTCGACCGTGATGTTGCGCCGCTCCTGCGCGACTGCGGCTGGAGGCGCGAGCGCCGCCGCGAATAGCGCGAACCCGAGGGCTGCCGTTGCGAGAGCCTTCATGATGAACTCCTGTACAGATTGAGTAATGATCCTGACCGAAGGGGAGGCGAAGATGAGTAACGAAGCCGGGGGAATCCGGGCGCACGCAAGAATAACAGCGAGTCAACGGAGGGCGCGACCCGAATCGGCCGCGCGCCGGAAGCGCATGGAGGCAGCGATGATGATGGGGGGATCTGGAGTGTCCACCGTGGTGGACAGTGCCGCACCCGCGAGAGTCGGCGGAGTGGCACCTTTCCTCATGCGGGCGATGCTGGTGACGGCGGTGACCGCGCTCGCCACCGCCTGCGCCGCGCGCGCCGGGGAGGGCAACCCGGCCATCACGCCCGGCCTCGAGGATCAGATCGAGATCCGGATCATCAACAACAACTTCAGCGATGCGCGGATGTACGCGGTGCACCCGCGCGGGCGCGAGTACATCGGCATGCTCACCGGGAAGACCGAGGCCAACTACACCCTGGACTGGGACATCTCGCAGACGCTCTCGATCGAGATCTCGCTGCTCGCGGGCGGAACCTGCACGACGGAAGAACTGATCGTCGATCCCGGCGAGGCCCTCTTCCTCAGCATCGATTCGACGCTGGCCACGATGACGAACTGCCGGCCGACCGCGACGGGGATCGGCGGGGGTTAGTTGCCGGTTGGCGTCAGGCCGAGTTCCTTGAGGTGATCACGGCCCACTTGGGTTAGCCGAAACCGCTGGTTGACGCTGCTTGGCTTCTCGGGAATCGTCATCTCGATCCAGCCCTGCTCAAGGCAGGGCTTGAGATACCGCTTACGCAGGTTTCCGAGGTTCCGGAGCCCCAACGCGGTCAAGATGTCCTGGCGGCTCATGTCGCCCGAGATGGACAGCAGCAGTTTCTCTCGAGGTGTGGCGAGGGAAGCAGTCTCAGCCACCTCCGGTAGGTGCTCGCCGGCAGCGGTTGGTGGACGGTCATCCGGTCCATCGCTGGCCGCGTCCTCCCGTTGTGCTTTGGTCGGCTGATCCGGCCGATCCTCCCGTACTTCCGAGGGCTCGGCAAGGGAAAGGTCGTATTGCCCGGATGCGGTTGGTGGTACCGTCGTGGGGGACTGATCTTCGAAGGGCTCACCTCGGAGCACTTGTGCCAATTCCTCTGGTGTCCTGGGGTTCGGCCATGGCTTCGCACCGCGGTTAAGCAGGCCGTTGAGGCCCTCGGAGGGCTCGCCGCCGGAGCGAACGTAAACCGACACGAACCTCAGCTTGTCCAGTTGGTCGGTTGCTCCTGCCCAGGTACCGCCATGCCCATGGTCCGAGTTCACCACAAGGGCGGCGTCCGACAGCGCGTAGATGAGCTTGTTGCGCTGCATGGCATGGCCCACCACGAAGCGGGCTGCGGGATCGTATGGGCAAACAAGAACCAGTTGTCCCCCCATCAAAGCCCCGCGGTTTCCCCGGTTCAGGGCCGCCCGTTCGAGACCGTTGGCCAGAACACCCACGGACTGGCCACCGGCTTCCAATGCGCCCCTCATCGCGGCCTGGTCGACTCCGCGCGCGCCGCCGGAGATGATCGTCGTGTTCGCTTCGGCGCTGAGCCTGCCAACGTCTTCCGTGTACTCGATGAGGTCTTCCTTGACCTTCCTGGAACCCACAACCGCCAGCCCGCCACCGTCCAGAATCGTGCGATCCCCGCACCCGTAGAGGACCGGCGGGGCGTTGCCTCGCATCCGGGCCTTCAGCTTTCGCGGATAGTCCGGATCAGCCCGGGTAACCACCCACAGGGCGCGCGCGCCCCATCGCTCGACCGCCTGCGCCAGGAGGAATCCGCGGCCCAGAAGCCGGTGAATTCGTTCGGCGTCCAGGCTGGCGAGGGATTCCCGCACCGTTTCCCGAGCGTCACTACCGAGCAAATCGGCTGGTTCGCGGTGGATGGTCCGAAGCCGCGTGGCGAAATCGCGATACTCGGCGGTGCTCAGTGGACGCAGCTTGGCCGCACCCACGCTCCCTCGCTGGGTCCGCGGTCTCGGAGGGCGTCTCCGCCGGCCCGCGAGCAACGGCGCGGTCAACAGCAGAATCGCCTGCGCGTTCGGGCTGAGATCGGCGTTCATCAGCTCCCTCGCAGTGATGAGAGGGCGAGCGGCCACACCTCGCCGCTTCCGTGGCGGCGCAAGAGCCATGCGGCCACGGTGAAGGTCCAGCGCGAACCGACGACATCGTCCACCAGAAGAACGGGCCTAGGCAGTGGCTCCTCGTGCACTTCCAGCACACCATCGAGGTTTAGTGCCTGCTGCAGGCTGTTGGCCATCGACTTTTGCTCTTCGGGCTCACCGGTCTGTTGGAGGACTGCGCGAAACGGCAAGCGCAGGGCACGTGCAAGCCGTCGGGCAAAGTCTGGAACCAGATCCGGGTGCCGGCGCGAGGGTATGCAGGTGATCCACTCCGGTGCAGATTGCGGGCTCCATCGCTGCAGCAGCCGGACGCAGGCGTCAACAAGTTCATCGTCGAATCTTCCTGCGTGTTTTCCCTGCCGGACCAACTCCCCCCATCCCCCATCGCGCCACACGGAGAGCGCCCTCCCTTCGTTCGCACGAAGCTCATCGGGAATCTTCCCCTTGATCTCGTATTGGGGCAATCCGCCAGCTGGCCACATCTTGCGCGGCTCGATCACCAGAGCCCGGCGGCGGAGGAATGCCACGGCCTCTCGCACGAGAACAGGGGCAACGCTCGTGGACAGTGACGGCAGATCCGGCGGTTCAAACGCTTCAGGGTCACCGTCGAGCGCTCGAACCAGGAATTCCATGTGTCCAGACCGGAGTGCGACGTATTCCTGCATCTCACGCTGCTCCTCTCGTCGCAACTCGGTCAATCGCTCGGCGCGGTCCCAGAAGGCCTGTCCCAGGGTTGCCGCCGTAAGCTGCCACTTCGAACCCTGCTTGACGACTGGCGGTGGTGACTCAAGAGACAGCAGTTTCATCGTCTGCTTGATACGGCCACCGCTGATGTTCAGGCTACGCCGCAGATCTGTTGGCGTTGCCCCCTGCGGTGACTCTTCGAGCGTGTCGATCACTCGTTGTACCTGATTGCGGGTAGGGAATGCGGTGTCGATGAAGTAGTCCGTGATGTCCTTCTCCTCGTCTCCGCTCAGCAGCACTCCGTAGGCGGCCTCCAGAGCCCGCCCGGCGCGGCCTACCTGCTGGTAGTAGAACACGACGGACCCCGGCGTCTGGTAGTGGATCACGAAACCGAGGTCGGGTTTGTCGAATCCCATGCCTAATGCGACGGTCGCAACCAGGGCCTTGACCTGGTTCTTGAGCAACGCGCGTTCCAACTCCTCCTTTTCCTCTGTCTCCTTCTTCGCCGTATAGGCGTGTACGTCCAGACCCTGTGATTGGAGCCACTCCGCCACCAGCTCCGCATCGCGGACGGTCAGCGTGTAGATGATTCCGTGACCTGCAAGTTGCGGGACCGTCCCGGCGAGCCAGGCCAGCCGCTCCTCCTGACGACGTAGCCGGATCGTTTGCAGAAAGAGGGACGGCCGCGACAAGCTGCCTTGGTGGACCCTCAAATCGGGTCCGAGGACCTCCCGGAGGTCCTGCATTACGCGGTGATTCGCCGTGGCTGTCGTTGCGAGGAGTCTCAGGTTTCGGGGGAGCGTCCGGGCCATGCGTTCGATCAGTCGGTAGTCGGGCCGGAAATCGTGCCCCCAGTCGGAGATGCAGTGCGCCTCGTCAATGACGAGCAACGCAATGCGCTCGGCCATGTGGGAGAGGACATCGTCACGAAAGTGCTCGTTGGCCAATCGCTCCGGGGCGACCAGCAGGAGGTCCACCTCGTCACGGACCAGGAGTTCTTCCACCTCGGGCCATTCGTTCATGTTGGCCGAGGTTATCCACTCGGCACGGACTCCCATCCGCTTCGCGGCGGAAATCTGGTTACGCATCAAGGCGAGCAAGGGAGAGATCAAGAGGGTCGGTCCAGCCCCCATTTCCCGCAGCAGCTTGGTCGCGATGAAGTAGACGAAGCTCTTGCCCCAACCCGTCTTCTGCACAACGAGGAGTCGGCCGTCGCCCCCAAACCACATGGCGGACTGCTTCTTCCTGTCCAGGGCGGAATCCGGCATCAGGAAGACCAGTACCAATTCTGAGTAGTCCAAGAGCACGGCTGCCATCGTATCTTGATCGCCACATGTCAGACTCTCTTGCAGCGGACGTGGACCCCAAGAACGCGAGTGTGCTCAAACAGGATCGCCGGCGGACTCGCTGTCCGCGTCGAGTCGCTAGCCCAGCGGTGGGGCGCTTTCTGGCGGGCGCCGGTGCCCCGTGGCCTGCTCGAAAGCATAGCCGAAGCGAATCAGCATCCCTTCAGCAAAGGGGCGGCCCAGGAACTCGATGCCGATAGGCAGGCCGTCCGGGGTGAAGCCGGCGGGAACGGTGAGCGCGGGCCAGCCGGTCAGCGGGCTGAGCAGGCGGTTGTCGCCAAGGCCGTAGTCGTCGGCCGGGGAGGGATTGGTCTCGACGTCCGGGGCGATGAGGGACGGCGGGTGGTCAAAGGTGGTGTGCACCAGCGCGTCGAGGTCGTGGTCGGCCATCACCTGGTAGATATCCTGGCGGAGTTGGTCGCGGGCCAGCAGGTAAGCCAGGTAGCCGGGGTCGCGGGTGGTCTTGCCGAGTGAGTTCGCCAGCCCCGTCGCCCGCCAGGGCGTCACGCGCCCGCTGAGCAGGATGGAGCGCAGGGTGGTGTAGGGCGGGTTGTCGAGTTCCGCCAGGTAGGCGTTGGTGGCGGCTTCGGTCTCGTGGGGGTTCAGGGAGTAGATGGCGTTGACCCCGTCGACCCCGGGGATCGCCACGTTGTCCACCACTTCGGCGCCCAGCGTGCGCAGCTGTTCGACGGCCGCATCGACGATCGCGCGAGCCTGCCGGTATCCTTCCGAATCCGTGTCCAGCGCCTGGTCCATGGGGTCGCGGATGACGCCGATGCGGGCCCCGTCGAGCCCATCCTCGGATAGCCCCTCGCTGTAGGAGTCGGGGATCTGGCCGGCCGACATCGCGGTCACCGGGTCGTTGGGGTCGTACCCGGCGATGGCGTCCAGCAGGATCGCCGCGTCCATCACAGTGCGCGTCATCGGCCCCATGGTGTCGGTGGTGGGGTTGGCGGGCATCATGCCGTAGCGGCTGACCAGTTGGAGGGTGGGCCTGAGCCCGACCAGCGCATGCACCGCCGACGGGCCGCGGATGGAGCCGCCGGTGTCCTCACCGATGCCGATCAGGCCCAGGTTCGCGGCCACGCCCGCGCCCGTGCCGCCGGAAGAGCCGCTCGGATTGCGCCGCGGGTCGTACGGATTGCGGATGAAGCCGAACCCCGAGCCCACGTAGCGCGATGCGAACTCACCCATGTTGGTCTTGGCGATGATGAGCGCGCCCGCGTCCTCCATGCGGGTGACGATGGTGGCGTCCCGGGAGGACACGAAGTCCGCGAAGAGCGCCGATCCGTAGGTGGTGGGCATGTCGCGGGTCTCGACCTGGTCCTTGAGGAGGACCGGGATGCAGTGCAGCGGCCCGCTGAGTCCGCCGCCGGCGAGGGCCTGGTCCAGGCGGGCGGCCTCGTCGAGGGCGGCCGGGTTCAGGTTGGCAATGGTGTTGAGTTGCGGTCCCTGCTGGTCGTAGGCCTCGATACGGTCCAGGTAGCCCTGCACCAACTGCACGCAGGTCAGCTCACCGGAGAGGAAGGCGTCGTGCACCTCGGCAATGGTCGCCTCCTCGATTTCGAAGTCCTGGGCGAACGCGGCGCCCGGCGCGGCGAGGAGCAGACCGGCGGCCAGGAAGAGCCCCATCGCGCGCGAGGCGCGAGAGCGGGAGCGAGTTGTCCATTTCACAGGAAACGATCCGGGATTCATCGGCGTTCTCCGGCTGGGTCGCGCGCTGGAAGAACTGGGTCGCGCGTCGGAAGAAGGGGATGGAAGCGGAGATTGCCGGGGCTGCGAGGCGCTGATGATTGCCCCGGGCATCCGGCTCCAACACTATCGTGTCGATCACGCATCCTCCACAACATGGCAGAGACGGAAACATGGCTGATCTCGAGATCAAACCGGGCAGGACCCGCATCGGCTGGATCGGGCTGGGCGTCATGGGCCGCAGCATGTGCGCGCACGTCATGGACCACGGGTTCGAGGCGACGGTCTTCACACGCACGCGGGCGACGGCGGCGTCGGTGCTGGAGAAGGGCGCGGCGTGGGCGGACAGCCCGCGGGCGGTGGCCGAGCGGAGCGACGTGATCTTCAGCATCGTCGGCTTCCCGCGCGACGTGCGCGAGGTGATCCTGGGCGAGGACGGCGCGCTTGCGGGATGCGAGCCGGGCAACGTCCTGGTGGACATGACCACCAGCGAACCGTCGCTCGCGGTCGAGATCTACGAGGCCGCGCGCGCGAAGGGGGTGGCCAGCGTGGACGCCCCCGTGTCGGGAGGCGACATCGGGGCCCGCGAAGCGCGCCTGTCGATCATGATCGGGGGGGACGAGGACGTGGTGGAGGCGCTGGGGCCGTGCTGGCGGGCGATGGGCAAGGCCATCGTGCGCCAGGGAGGACCGGGGGCGGGCCAGCACGCAAAGATGGTGAACCAGGTGCTGATCGGCCCGCTGATGATCGGGATGTGCGAGGGACTGCTCTACGCGTACCGGTCAGGGCTCGACTTGGAGACCGTCATGAAGTCGGTCGCGCCGGGAGCCGCGGGAAGCTGGTCCCTCTCCAACTACGGCCCGCGCGTGATCGCCAACGACTTCGATCCCGGCTTCTTCGTCGAGCACTTCGTCAAGGACATGGAGATCGCCCTCGCCGAGGCGGGCCGCATGAAGCTGGCGCTTCCGGGACTGGCGCTGGCGCACCAGCTGTATAACGCCCTTCGCGCGCAGGGGAAGGGACACAGGGGAACCCACGCGCTCCAGCTGGCGCTGGCGCATCTGTCCGACATCGACTGGATGGGGCGGGACTGACCCGCTCTGCCCCGATACTGACATCTACTGTCAACTACACTGACATCTGCTGGAAACTATCTGGTCTAGGACCCTCCCGGCGCCAGCACCAGCCGGTTCTCGGCCTGCGCCTCCACGGCTTCGCGCGAGAAGAGCATCGGGAAGTACTCCTGGTTGGCCCAGTCATCGGTGAGGTTGCCGTAGTAGGGGCTTCCCGGCCGGCCGGACTGCCCGGGCGCGTTGGTGAACAGCGACCCGTCCAGGTCGGCGAAGTCGACGATGTGGCGGTAGGTGGCGCCCGTCGCCGCCACCGTGCCCGCGCCCCCGGAGCGCTCCGCCGACGGCAGGTCGTAGGCGGTCACCAGCGCGTGTGGAAACTCGTTCGTGTGGTCGCGACCCCAGCGCCACTGGGCGGGATCGTCGCCCTGGTCGAGTGCGATCCGGTCCAGGGCGGCGGCGAGGGCCGCCTCCAGCGTAGGCGACGCGTCCCCCCCGTCGCCCGCCGCCTGGTCGAGCACATCCCCGTCGAGACGGCGGTAGATCGCGGCCGCCCGGCTGTCGCGGTCGAAGACGCCGTTCCAGGCGGCCAGCTCAGCCCGGTAGGACTCCACGTCCGCGTCGCTCGCCGTCCATCCTCCGAAGAGAGCCGCATGGCGCGCGCCTGACGCCGAGTACGCGTCCTGCTGGAGCGCCCGCGAGTCATCGAGCGTGAAGTCGCTGCCCGCGTTCAATACCTCCTGCACGCGCGCGAAGCGGGCGAAGGGGCCGGCGGTCTTGAAGAAGAGCGGCGGATCGTAGCCGGGCGGGTGGATGTCGTGGTTGGCGGTTCCCACCCAGCCCCGCTCCGGGTTGTACTCGGTGGGCAGGTCATCGCGGAAGCCGTCCCATTCGAACTCCCCGGTCCCGGGCACCGGAAGCCGCCCGTGCCAGTCGGGGCGGCTCGGCGAGAGAGCGGCCGCCTGCCAGGCGATGTTCCCGTCCGCGTCGCCGCAGATCATGTTCTCGGTCGGTGCCAGCCAGTAGCGCATCTCCTCCAGAAACGCGCTGCAGTCGGAGACCACGTTGAGCCGCAGACCGGCCAGGTATCCCGTGGTGCCCGGTTCGTGCATCGTCGACCGCATGGCGTAGGCGAGGTTGTTCCCGGGATCGCGGTGGAAGATCGGGCCGTGACGGGAGAACTCGAGTTCCAGGGTCACGGGCTCGCCGTCCCTGACCTGGACGGTTTCGGTGATGGTCCGCACCTCCTCCCAGCCGTCGCCCCAGCGCACCTGTTTCGGGTTGTCCGGGTTCACCTGCTCGACGATCACGTCGGACTGGTCGGTGCCGACGATCGTGAGCCCACAGGCGATGCGTCCGTTGTGCCCGATGGCCCCCCCGG
>VYDD01000486.1:0-1793 GCA_009843625.1 Gammaproteobacteria bacterium
GGCTGGAGGGTACAGGTAATCTCGCAGCGACTTCGGCTCTCGGACGGGCGAGGGCATGGGTCAGCAGTGTTCGCGTTCGAGTTCCTCAAGCGTAGCCGGTAGCCTGACGGCGATTCCCGTTCGGTCCCGCGCTTCGCCCGTGAAGGCGAGGGCGGCCAACCAGCTCTCGTCAAGCCTCTCTTCGAATCCGCTCTCGCCAACAGCGCCGACGCCATATTCGACGCCGTTCTGGCACTTGCCAATCAGGATGAGAACGTATCCCGCCCCCGGCCCGTTCCCGATCGTGAAGGCTCCCGTGCCATCGGTAGATGCGCTCCGCCCCTGGTAGACGCTGCCGTCAACGACGAGTGACGGGCTCACGCCGAGCCCTTCGACGGGTTGGCCAGCTCGATCAAGAACCGTGCCCTCGATCCGCCGGTCGAAGGCCGGGCTGATCTCGATCCTGTATTCCTCGAACGCGGCATAAAACTCATCCACTGTCATCCCGAAGGCTGAGTGGAACGCCTCCACCCAGGCGTCCGATTCCGGGAGGGCGGCAAAGTAGTCGGTGATCGCCGACTCCCCCACGTTGTCACTGAGCCATTGCATCACGTTGTACCCAAAGTGGAACGCTCTGAAGATGCGCTCCCGCGGCCTAAAGTGGTCGTTGAAATTGCTGTCGAGGGGTGTGTTGAGTGCAAGCCACGCGTTTCTATACCTTTCTTCAGAAGAAGGATGTCCGGCTGAGTAGCGATGCTGGAAGTCGGTGTAAAGCGCAGATCCCTCATAGAGCCAGATTGGCGTGCCCTTGAGATCGTCGCCGGAGAGCGCCTCTTGAATGATGTGGAAGTACTCGTGCGCAACCGCCAGGCACTTCGAGGTAATGATGAATATCTCCCTAGAGCCAGCACTCGCGCACCAGCCTTCGCTGCTTGCCGGTCCGCCTCCCCGCCTCAGTGCGTCGCCGTCGCTTGCGAAGTAGAAGGTCACATCTGAGGTGATGGCCCCAAAGCGCTCCGCGTAAAACCGCTGCACTCGCTCAACTGCGGCCCGGGTTCTGTCGGGGAAGTCGGATGCGAATTCGCCGAGAAAGCGGATGTCGGGCGACGGCCAGCCGGGCTGGAGCCAGAGTCTTGACTCCCTGGCGTACACCCAGAGGCCATCGCCGGGGTTGAGTCGCCAGGTGGGCACTGGCGGGCCGGCGCCGGGAGGGTTGTTCCCGAGCGGCACGTAGCGCTCGCCCTCGGTATCCCAGACCCACACCTCGCCAAACGCTGAATCAAGGCCCGCCAACGCCGCCTCTGTGGCGGTCTCCTCCTGCCCGGACCAGGCGATGAGGTTCCACCCCGGCTTCAGCGAGACGAGGTAGGCGCCGGCCCCGGTCAACGGCTGAGGGCGCGTCCAGAGGATCTGCTCGGCCCCACCGATCGACAGCCACAGCCCCATGCCCGGAGAGACTGCATCGAAATCGCCCTCGACGCCGGAATCCGAACGCGAGGCCGTGCGAAATCGCTGCGCCAGTGGATCCCAAACGTGGACAGACTCGAGCTGGGGGATTCCCCTGAACAGTTCGTGAACGGCCGTGTGCGCGGCCGTCCACCCGATGAGGTTGTACCCCGGCCGCAGCTCCATCGTCGTGGTTTCAGGTGCGAAGAAGCAGGTGGTGGAGACGGGCGAGGGTAGGAGATTGCCGGAGATGACGATGCGGATCGCCGACAGACCTTCGGGCCCTACTGTGACCGCGGCTCGTTCTCCGGGCTCTCCACCGGGATAGTCGACAACCGTGCAGGTGTCGCCAGCGGCTGTGCGCGCCC
>VYDD01000486.1:1803-4965 GCA_009843625.1 Gammaproteobacteria bacterium
GTGTAGGGCCCCTGGAGGGTGTGCACCGCAAACGTCCCGTCAGGGGACGTGGAGTCCCCGCCGAACTTCGCGCGTATCGGACCGTAGCCCTCCACCGTTACCAGTACGCGTTCCAGGGGTACGCCTCCTGCATCGGTTACCAAGCCCCTAACAGGCCTGCACAGCTGGGACACTGTGCCGGGGAGCCTGAAGACGAATTCGGTCACGTCGCCGCTGATGATGAGTGGAGCAACCTGCGAAGCGCCGGGCAACACAGCACCGTCCGATCCCGCAAACCCTAGTTGGCACGCGTTCACAACTGTCGTGCCCAGGGAGTGATAGAACTGGAAGAGGTACGAGCCGTCGGGAACCACTGCGGTGAAAGCCCCATCAGAGTCAGTGGTGGTGGACCAGAGGGCGGTTGATCTCACGAGACGGGTCTCGACCCCTACACCTTCAACTGGCTCGCCGCGTGGCCCAAGGAGCACCCCCTGGATGCGCCTGCAGAGTTCAGAAGGAGTACCCGGCAAGCGGACAGTGATGTTTCGGACATCACCCGTACTGACGGTGATGCGCTTCTCGGAGGGATAGCGCCGCAAGGCGAGGCCGTCGTGCCCGACATAGGCAAGTCGGCACTCAGCGCCTTCAAAGGGGACGAAGAACTCAAGGACATAGCCACCTTCGAAGACATCGACGGTGAAGGCCCCGTCCGAGTCAGTTGGGGCCCCGCGCAGGCGCTGGAAGCCCGCAACCGTATGGCCCTCGGCGCGAACTTCAATGCCATGCAGGGGCTCGCCATCGGGCCCGAGGAGCACTCCTTGGATCTGATGCCCGGGCTGCTGGGCCGCCACCGACTCCGCCGAGGCGGCCAGCACCACGGCCAACGCCGCCAGGGTCGCCAGGGCCATCCCTCGCGACGACAGAATGCTCATCACGAGGAGAGGCTAGCAGGCGATGCTGGGAATTACCCCGCCCGTCTTCCCGGCGCCGAAGCTCCGCTACTTCCACCAGTAGCGGGGGCAAACGCTTCGAGGGGCATTGGCTGCGCGGGGGAGCGGGGATTCGTGCACAAGCCCCGAACTATGCCCCCGGAAGCAACAAATGCCTGCTACGGTGGATCGAGAGGTGGTGAGGCTGTGGAGGGATGGTCTCGTCACACATTGGGAGGAGGGGTCGCATGGAACGCGGAGCGACTGCACAAGGACACGACGGAGGGGAGAGCCCGTTTCGGTTAGCGCTCCCCGGCGGGGAAGTGACCGTGCTCTTCCACCGGGTAGTCGTACCGCTCGCCCTGTTGCTGCGGCTGCTCATGGGCTGGATCTTCCTGTGGGCGGGATTCGACAAGGCGATCAATGGGTTCTCGGCGGAGGGGTTCCTGCTCCACGCCACGAGCGGTCCCCTGCACAGCTGGTTCCTCGACCTCGGAGGAAGCGCCACGGCGCTGTCGGTGATCGAGCCGCTGGTGACCTACGGCCAAATCCTGATGGGCTTCGCGATCTTCTTCGGGGCCGCCACGAGGTCGGCGCTCTTCTTCGGCGGCGTCATGATGTTCCTCTTCTACCTGGCCCAGTTCCCACCGGAGTACGACCTGTTCGTCGACTACTACCTCGTCTATGTAGTCGTGTACCTCGTCCTGGGCGCGCTCGGCGCCGGGCGCATCCTGGGCGTCGACCGGTACGTCGAGCGGCTCGCGTGGGTCCGGGACCGCTGGTGGTTGCGCTATCTGCTTGGCTAGCCGGCGGGAGTTTTGCCGTAGGGAAGGCTGGCTCCCCGGCGAGGATTCGAACCTCGAACCTAGCGGTTAACAGCCGCTCGCTCTACCGTTGAGCTACCGGGGAACGGGCTCTCAGTTTCCGGCGGGGCGGGGGAACGGGCAACAGGCCACGGGCCCCGATTCGCCCCCGCCAGCCCTTACTCGCGGCTCTGCTACAGTGGATTTATGGCCAGGATTCACACGGGTCTCCAACCCCTGCCCTGGCCCCGACGGATCTGGCGATTCTGCCTCGTCGCCTGGAACTTCGTCGTCATCTACCTGGGCTACAAGCGCATCCAGAAGACGCCCGGCCTGAGCGAGGCGGAGCGCAAGGCGCGCTACCGCGACCAGCACCGCGCGACGGGCGAACGGCTCTACCGGCTGGCCATCCGCATGCAGGGGCTGCTGATCAAGTCGTGCCAGTTCCTGAGCAGCCGCGCGGACGTGGCGCCCCCGGAGCTGGTGGCCGTCCTGAGCCGGCTCCAGGATTCGGTGCCGCCACGCTCGTACGACGAAATCGCGGGGCAGGTGCAGCGCGAGCTGGGCGACGGTCCCGAGGACGTGTTCGCGAGCTTCGAGCGGGAGCCCATCGCGGCGGCGTCGCTGGCGCAGGTGCACCGCGCAGTGACGCACGACGGTCGCGAGGTGGCCGTGAAGGTGCAGTACCCGGGCATCTCGCGGGTGGTGGAGACGGACTTGCGGTCGATCAGCGTGCTCATCGAGATCCTGGCGCGCATCGAGCGTCGCTGGGACTTCCGCATGCTGATCGCGGAGATCGCGGACTACACGCCCCGGGAGCTCGACTTCGTCATCGAGGGGCAGAGCGCGGAGCGGGTCGCGCGCGAGCTGGCGCACCGGACGGACGTGCGCGTCCCGGCGATCGTCTGGGAGCACACGGAGCGGCGCGTCCTGACGATGGAGTACATCGACGGCATCAAGATCTCGGCCACGGACGAGCTGCTGGCGGCGGGCATCGACCCGGACGCGGTGGCGCAGATCATGATGGAGGCGTACTGCGAGCAGATCCTCGTGAACGGCTTCTTCCACGCCGACCCGCACCCGGGGAACCTGCTGGTGCTGCCGGGTCCGGTGGTGGTGTTCCTCGACTTCGGGATGAGCAAGCACCTGCCGGACGACTTCC
Source organism: Gammaproteobacteria bacterium (assembly GCA_009843625.1). Taxonomy (GTDB): domain Bacteria; phylum Gemmatimonadota; class Gemmatimonadetes; order Longimicrobiales; family Gaopeijiaceae; genus BD2-11. Next base: position 4,677 of record VYDD01000486.1, read on the forward strand.
GCAAGACCTACAACCACTTCACGCTGGCGGTGCTGAGCCAGAACGACGCGGGCATGCTCAAGGGGTTCCAGGAGCTCGGCTTCCGCACGCGCTACGACGACCCCGAGATGCTGGTGGCGCTGGGACGCTCGTTCTTCGAGTCGGCGGGGCCGGAACAGCGTCCCTACGCGGACGCGGAGGTAGTCGGCGAGGTGAACGAGCGTCTGGCGCGGCTGCTGTCGGAGAACCCGGTGACGGAGATGCCGCCGGACATCCTGCTGATCCTGCGCGTGCTGGGCCTGATGAGCGG
>VYDD01000096.1:0-4418 GCA_009843625.1 Gammaproteobacteria bacterium
GGTTCCGATGCTCGCCGCGGGCACGATCACGGCCGCCGTAGTCTTCGTGCTGCACCACCGCGTGCTCCCGGGGTCCAATCATCGTCTCAAGAACCTCATGGTCGACGTCCAGGGAAAGAGCCCCACGTTCCGCCTGCGCGAGCAGGTGATCAACGAGATCCAGGCCGTGAACGGCGCCACCCGCTACTTCCTGCAGGCGCACAGCATCGACCCGCTTACCAACGAGCTCGAGGATGTCACCATCTTCGACGTTAGCGAATACGACCAATATCGCACCATCTATGCCAACCGGGGCACGATGGCGTTCGACGAGAGCGGCACCGATCTCTTTCTGACCCTCTTCGACGGCAATGCCTACGAGGTGAGCGACGTGCGGCCGTCCGGCTTCCGGCAACTGGCCTTCGCCCGGCAGATCATCCCCATGCGCGGTGTCGCGGACGTGCTGGAGCGCAGCGACAGCGAGCAGCGCGGCGACCGGGAGATGTCCACGGCCATGCTGGCGGAGGAGGTGCGCAAGGCCCGCGAGGAACTGGCCAAACTGCGGCGCGCGAGCCTGGGGCGCTCCCGTGGCGCGCTGCGCGAAGCCCTGGGGCTTGAGGCCGTGGAAGGCGAAGAGATCGACGATCTGCTGCCCCCAGGCGCGCTCGAAAGCCAGCGCCGCATCATCGGCGATCTGGGCCTGACCCCGCCGGACCAGCTGACCGAGGCGGTCACCGCCAACCTGCGCACCAACGCCGTGCGCGAGGAGGGACTGCTGCTCAATGTGAACCGCTACCGGGTGGAGTGGCACAAGAAGTGGGCGATCGCAACCGCCTGCTTCATCTTCGTGCTCGTGGGGGCCCCGCTCGCGATCCGCTTCCCCCGGGGCGGGCTCGGTACCGTGATTGTCCTCTCCGGCGCCATCTTCGCCATCTACTGGACGACGCTGATCGGAGGCGAGTCGCTCGCCGACCGGGGCCGCCTGGAGCCGAATGTGGCGATGTGGATCTCCAACGTCATCTTCCTGGCCGCCGGCGTGTGGCTGTCCTCGCGCATGGGACGCGCCGTGTCCGCGCCACGCGATTCGGGCCGGGGCGTCATCCGGCAGCTGCTGGCGAACAAGGTGAGGGGGAGCGCGGACGCATGAGGCTCCTCGACCGGCTGGTCGCCGCCAGCTTCCTGCGCATATTCGTGGCCTTCGTGGCCGCCGTGCCGCTCCTTTTCGTGGTCGGCGACCTCACCGAGAACATCGACGAGTACCTCGACCGCGGGCTCCCGATGGTGGACGTCTTCCGGGCCTACGGATTCCAGATGCTCCAGTTCGTGTTCTGGTCCTTCCCGATGGCGACGCTCATCGCGGCGGTCTTCACGATTCACGCCATGACCGTGCACCGGGAGATCGTGGCCGCCAAGGCGGGCGGCGTCTCCTTCCATCGGCTTGCGGTGCCGGCGCTGGCCCTGGGCGTCGCGCTCGCCGGGGTGTCGTTCTACATCAGCGACATCGTGCCCCGCGCCAATCGCGCCGCCTTCGACATCCTCGAGGAACGCAACTTCAGCCGCGACTGGCGCATCAACTTCGTGTACCAGACCGAGGACGGGCACAGCCTTTCGGTGCGCCGCCTGACCGTGATGGCCGGGGAGCTGCAGGATGTCGTGCTGGAACACCGCCCGGTCACGGCGGCGCCGGGCACGGGACCCTCCCTGCACGCGGTCGCGGACCGCGCGTACTTCAACGACGAATCGGGCTGGACCTTCAGCGACGGATACGTGCGCCGCCTGCTCCCGGATGCCCGCGAACAGACCTACCAGTTCGCCAGCATGAAGACGCGCGGGTTCTCGGAACGGCCCGATGAGTTGCTCGAGGCATCCCGCACCGGCAACCGCATGTCCGACGCCCAGAACGACCGCCTGGCCCAGATGACGCGCGCGGACATCGACCGGCAGGTGGGGATCATCGAGCGCAGCGGGGGCAGCGCCTCCGAGTACCTCGTCGAGCGCGAACAGCGCGGCGCCCTCGCCCTCGCCACGTTCATCATGGTCCTCTTCGGCCTGCCCCTGGGGACCTCGTCGCAGCGCGGAAGCGCGGCCTACGGCGCCGGCGTGTCGATCGCCGCCATCACCCTGTACCTGATCCTCTTCCGGGTTCTGGGGGCGGCGGCGGGCGCGGGGGTCCTGTCACCCACCATCGCGGCCTGGACCCCCAACGCAGTGTTCCTGGCGATGGGCGCGGTTCTGATGGTTCGCGTGCGAACGTAGAGAAGCAGCCCCGGAAGGGCTGGGTCCCTCCCGGGGCTGGCGGATGTGCCTCCGGGCCGCTAACGGGCCCGGCACATTCAGCTGACCGGGCGCTCCTTCGGCAGGATCTTCACCGACCACAGCCCCGAGTTGATGTCGGCGAAGAAGACGTTGCCCTTCCACGGCATCACGCCCCAGGCGGCCGGCGCGTTGGGGATGTACCCGAGCGGATCGTGCGCCTTGAAGACGGAGATCTCGCGTCCCTGGGTATACAGGTTCCCCATCAGGTCGCCGGAGATGTCCACCATCCGGAGGCCGCCCTCGTAGTAGGCCTCGTAGAGGATGTCGTCCTCGACCCACATGTTGTGGGTGCCGAACTCGGACACCTCGTAGCGGGCCACCATCTCGGGTGATTCGGGATCGGTGAAGTCCACGATCTGAATGTACCCTGCGGTCGCGCGCGGGTAGCCGCCCCTGCCCGTCTCGGGGTCGTACTGGATTCGGTGGTCGGGGCCGGTGCCCGCCCAGGCGAGCCCCTCGCGGCCGACGATCTCGTCGCCGGCGATGAGGTAGAACTTGCCGGTGGACTCCTGCAGGTAGGGGAACACCGCGTGCGTCTGCCCCGAGGGCAGCGGGATGTTGGTCACGAAGACGGGGTTCTCGGGGGAGCCGCCCCAGCGGCCGTTACCCACGTCGACCACGACGATGCCGTTCTCCCACTCCGCCGAGTAGGCGATGCCGTCGTGCACCCAGACGTCGTGCACGCGGCTGTCCGGATGGTCGTACTCGCCCACGTAGCGCGGGTTGTAGATGTCCGCCATGTCCAGGATGATGTACTTGTCGCCCGCGGACAGGACGAAGAGGTGCTCGTTGGTGGCGAACATGTTGTGCACGCCGCCGGTCACGCCCTCGTCCCAGGTTGAGGCGATGGTGGGGTGGGCGGGGTTGGCCAGGTCGAGGATCACGACGCCGTTGCGCCGGTTGGAAGCGCCTTCGCGCGAGATGACTCCGTAGCGGCCGTTGGGGGACGCCTTCACGTCGTTGGTGGTGCGCGCGTCGACGATGATGGAATCGGTCTTGACGATGTTGGCCGGGTCGGTGACGTCCCACACGAAGGTGACCCCGTTCCCCATCTTCGAGCCCGTGAGCGCGTAGTCGCGCCCGTCGACCCCTTCCCAGATCCACAGGTCGGTGGTGAAGACGCGCGATTCGCGCCCCTGTCCCACGATCTCGAGCTCCTGCACGGCAGCCCGCCGGCTGACCCGCACCGACTCGCGCGCCGACAGATGGCCGGCGGTCGCGACCACGGTATAGAGCCCCGGCCAGTCGGCCACGAAACGGCCGTCGTCGACCTGCCCCGGCCCGGCGGGCGCCACGATGCTGTCGTCGGGCATGTAGGCGAGCGACCAGGTGACCGGGGCGCCCGGCACCTCGTTGCCGGCGTCGTCCAGCACGGAGGCGGTGAACTGCACCACGTCGCCCGTGAGCAGGTCGCCCCCGCCGCCGGCGAGCTGGACGGCTGTGGCCGGGAAGGCCTCCACGGTGCGCTCGACCGAACCTCGCACCCCCTCCACCATGGCCGTCACGGTGACGGGGCCGGGGGTGTGGGCGGTGACGTTGCCGAAAGCGTCGACCGAGGCCACCTCGGTGTCGGATACCGACCAGGCGACCTCGGCGGTCGGGCGCGGCGACCCGTCCGCGTGTCGGGCCGTAGCCGCGTAGCGCACCGTCGTGCCGGCGTACAGCAGGTCGCCGCCCGCGTCCACCTCGACGGTCGCCACCTCCGGCCAATCCACCACCACCGGAATCGTGAGCTGGGCCACCGGCGCTCCGCTGGCGGGCATCACCACCATCGCCTGCACGTCGTACTGGCCGGCCTCGAAGGCCTCGATGTTCCCGTCACGAATGCGGAGCGCCCGCCGCGGCGCGCTCACCCGGATGGGAATGTCCACCGCCGCGCCCGCGGCGTCGTAGGCGGTCACCACCAGGGGCACGACATCCCCCACCCTGAGCGAAAGCTCGGCGGGCTCGGCGTCCAGCCGGGTGACCACGGTGGGATCGGGTTCCGGAGTCTGGGCGGCCAACTCCACCGCCGACGGGAGCGCGGGCGCCGTCAGGACGACGGCTGCCGGGAGAATGAGCCTGAAAGAACGCATGGGACCTCCTTGCTGCGGGTACGACATCCTTCAGCCGTCAGAATAGCG
>VYDD01000096.1:4428-4964 GCA_009843625.1 Gammaproteobacteria bacterium
AAGAGTCCGAGGGATGACGATCAGACGCGGACTACATGACGATTGGACGTTTGTCCGGTGACGTTTGGACGGCCTTCCCGCAAACGGGACGCCCGCGGATGGCCAGTCACCACTCGGCGCTGTCGATCAGGATCACCGGAGTGTACGTGATGACGCCCTCACCGTCTATCGTCGCCAGGAGCCTGCCGTCGTGCCAGAACTCGACGGTGGCGGCTTCGGCGACGAACGCGTGATAGCGCATGAACGCGCCGGCGTATATGGTGCGGCCCCGGATCGCCGCCGCCTCCTCCGGGGTGACCTCGACTCGCTGGACCGCCGCGGCCGGCACGATGCGCCCGGGTCCTTCGCCGCGAGGCTGCGCTGACGGCGCGCAGCCGGCCAGGATCATCATCATGCACAAACACCTGGTCAATCCGTTCCCTCCGGCCGTGAGGCATCGGCGGCCCCTAGCTCGGGGTAGCGTCTTACCTTACATACTGACCCCCCTGGATCTCCAGACCGACATCCCATGACCCCACCCACCCCCCAGCTCACCC
>VYDD01000036.1:0-590 GCA_009843625.1 Gammaproteobacteria bacterium
GAGTGCTCCTGCTGATCGCCGTCTTCACCAACAACACCTTCCGCCGGCTGGCACTCTCGTCTGGTGACAAGAAGGACGAGTCCCTAAGCACGGCTAGGCGGACCGATCCGCAGACCTCGCCCGAACCGGCAACCACCAAGGAGGCAACCGTTGTCTGATGACCGCACGCCCTACATAAGCGTCGAGAACGTCTCCAAGGTCTTTGGCGGATACGCCGCCCTCGACGACGTATCGCTGGAGGTCCACGAAGGCGAGGTCCTCTGCCTGCTCGGCGACAACGGCGCCGGAAAGTCCACCCTGATCAAGGTCCTCTCCGGCTTTCACCAGCCCAGTTCGGGCACGATGAGGATCCAGGGCGAGGAGCGGGTCTTCAAGAGCCCTCGCGACGCGTCGGATCTGGGCATCTCCACAGTGCATCAGTTCGGTGGCACGTTCGAGCTAATGAGTCTCGACCGCTCGTTCTTCGTCGGACTCGAGCCGACCAAGGGCTGGGGCCCGTTCAAGTGGTTCGACCGCAAGACAGCGAACGAGATCGTCGTCCGTGAGATGCAGGCGTTGGGCATAACCCGCGTCTCCGATGGCAATCGACT
>VYDD01000036.1:600-3148 GCA_009843625.1 Gammaproteobacteria bacterium
CTGTCAGGCGGGGAGCGGCAGGTGTCTGCCATCGCCCGGGCGGTCTACTTCGGCGCCAAGGTGCTCATCCTCGATGAGCCGACGGCGGCTCTGGGCGTCAAGGAAGCGGCCCACGTGTTGCGGATCATCATGGAGGCGAAGCTCCGCGGCCTCGCCGTGGTGCTGGTCACCCACAACGTCACCCATGCGATGACCGTCGGTGACCATTTCGCCATACTCATCCACGGCGAGAAGGCCGATGACTTTGCCAAGGGTGAGCGCACCCGAGAGGAGATCACCGACCTGATGGCCGGTGGCGAGGCCATGGGAGAGCTGGAGGCCGAGCTCGCCCGCCTCGTCGCGGCCGGCACCCAACCCGCGTAGGGGTCCGCGAGGGATCGATCCGACACGGGTCGACTCCTTCACACCCCTGGCAGGGAATCGCCAGGGCGACTGAAGAAACGACACACGACCATGAGCAACTGGACTAGAGCCTGCGGCACCGACGACATCGACAACGAGGACGTGATTCCGGTGGCGATCGACGGGCACGACTACGCCGTGTACCGGTCACCCGATGATGACTACTTCGCCACCGACGGTCACTGCACCCACGAGGCCTTCCTGCTCGCCGAGGGCTTGGTGATGGACAACATCATCGAGTGCCCTAAGCACAACGGCCGCTTCGACTACACCACCGGCGAGGGCAAGGGCGCACCGATCTGCGAAGACCTGCGGACGTATCCCGTCAAGGTCGAGGGCGGTTCGGTCTACATCGACCTCGGCTGACATGGCGGCGACCGGCAACGTCGAGCGGATCGTGGTGGTGGGCACGGGTGAATGCGGCGCACGCGTGGCCAGAGAGCTGCGCGAGCGAGGCTTCGCCGGTGCGATCACCATGATCGGCGACGAGCCGCACACAACCTACGAGCGCCCGCCGCTCTCGAAGTCGGCGCTGATCAGCGATGAGATCAGTCCGGTAGAGGTGCTGCCTGTCGCACGACTGGCAGAGTTCGACGTCGAACTGATGTCGGGGACGGCTGTCGAATCCTTGGACCGCGACAGAATGCTCGCCGTCCTCTCCGACGGCGGTGAGGTGCCGTACGACCGTCTCCTGCTCGCGACCGGAGCGCGCGCCCGGACGTTACCGATCGCGGGTGGCGAGTTTGCGCTCACCCTGCGGACGATCGACGACGCGCGGGCACTACGCGCCCAACTCGGCCCCGGACGCTCCGTAACCGTCATCGGGGCAGGTCTCATCGGGTTGGAGGTCGCCGCCTCGGCACGGCAGTTGGGATGCGATGTCACCGTGCTCGAGGTCGCGCCGCGAGCGCTCGGTCGCGCCCTGCCAGCCGAGATGGCCGATGTGTTGGTCAAACGACACGCCGAAGAGGGTGTCGAGGTGCTGTGCGGCGTCCTACCGACCGGCATCTCCAGACTCGATGGCGGGTTAGCGGTCGGTGTCGAGGGTTTCGACCAGCCGATCACGGCCGATGTGGTCATCGCTGGAATCGGCGTTACACCCAACGTGGAGCTTGCTCAGGCCGCTGGCCTTAGGTGCGAGAACGGCATCGCGGTGAACGATCGGCTCCGCACCGACGATCCGGCGATCTTCGCGGCCGGCGACTGCTGCTCCTTTCCTCACCCGCTGTACGGGGGCCGGCGCATCCGGCTCGAGAGCTGGCGCAACGCTCACGATCAGGCCGCGGTCGCGGCCGCGAACATGCTCGACGGCGATGAGCAGCACGCCGCGGTGCCCTGGTTCTGGTCCGACCAGTACGACCTCGGACTCCAGCATGCCGGACTCGCCGACGAAGCAGCATCGGCGGTGGTACGTGACAGCGGCAATGGCAGCCAGATCAGGTTTGCCCTTGCGCTTGACGGCCGGCTCGTTGCCGCCAGCGGCGTCGGTCCCGGTACTTCCACCGCCAAGGACATCCGCGTTGCCGAGATGCTGATCGCGGCTGGCAACCGCCCCGATCCTGAAGTGGTCGCCGACGCGTCGGTGCCCCTCAAGGAGCTGATCAAGTCGTGACTCACCCGAACATGAAATGGAGCGCCCGATGGGCATGAACCGAAGCCGACCGACGGTCGCCGATCTCCGCGCCAACCGCGGCAAGCGGATGATGAGCATGCTGCACATCGAGGATCTCGACGAGGCCCGCGCCAGCGCGGCAGCTGGCATCGACATCCTCTCGATCGAGGAACCGATCTGGAACGGCGAGATGCGTGAAGCTGCCGGCGACTGCTTCGTGCAGGTGGGGCTCCTGCCCGGCCTCAACGCCACCACCGACGACTACCTCCGCAAGGCGCACTGGGCGATCGCGGAAGGCGGTGACTGCTGCTACTGCGCCGCGGCCACGAGCGTCGTCGAGCGACTCGCCAACGAGGGTTTCCCGATCGTTGGACACGTCGGACTCGTACCGTCGAAGCGGACATGGACAGGCGGCTTCAAGGCGGTTGGCAAGACGATCGAGACTGCGAAGCTCGTCTGGAATCAGGTCAAGGATCTTGAGAACGCGGGCGCGTTCGCCGTCGAACTCGAGGTCGTCCCTGAGCGCATCTCGGC
>VYDD01000036.1:3158-3926 GCA_009843625.1 Gammaproteobacteria bacterium
CCGACGCCCAGTACCTGTTCTCCACCGATGTGCTCGGCTACAGCGACTGGTGGACGCCACGGCATTCGAAGACCTACCGCGACTTTCGCTCGGAGTTCGAGCGCCTTCAGAAGGAACGTGTCGCGGCGTTCAGTGAGTTCAAGGCCGACTGTGAGTCCTCCGTCTACCCGCAGGACGAGCACAAGGTTCCGGTTTCCGACGAAGTCGTCGCGGAGTTCATCGAGTTCGTCGACTCACACGGCTGACAAGAGGGGAGCCGATGGCAACACTTCAGCGTCGCGACTACGGACTCTTAGGCGAGGACGGTCGACGAGCGGTCGAGGCCGGGCTGGCCAACGCCGACTGGTACCGGGTGCCGGTGGAGCGGAAACGACTGAAGGAGCTCATGCGTCGTCACGACAACACCGCCATCATCCACACCGTGATCTGGTTGGGGCTCATCGCCGGTCTGGGCACGTTGACGGTCGTCACATGGCTCAGCTGGTGGACCCTGCTCATAGCCGTTCCCTACGGGATGTTGTGGGCGCTCGGCGGAGACTCGCGATGCCACGAGGCCGGCCACGGTACGGCGTTCCGGACGCGGTGGATGAATGAAGTCGTCTTCCAGATCGGCTGCTTCATGACCCTTCGCGAACCGCTGGTACGCCGCTGGGATCACACTCGCCATCACACGGACACCATCATCGTCGGCCGCGATCGCGAGATCATCGAGGAGCGGCCTCCTCGTGTCGTGCACTTCGTCCTCCTGTGGACCGGGCTCCCGATGGT
>VYDD01000036.1:3936-4631 GCA_009843625.1 Gammaproteobacteria bacterium
CTGGGGAATGCTCCGGCACGCCGTCGGCCACATCGCCGAGGACGAGAAGCAGCTCATCCCCGAGTCCGAGTGGCCGAGGATGCTGCGACAGGCACGCATCATCCTCACCGTTCACGCTGCCATCATCGCTGTGGCCATCGCCCTCGGCACGATTCTTCCCCTGATGCTCACGTCCTTCGCGACGCTGTACGGCGCGTGGGCCATCTTCTGGGTGGGGCTGACGCAGCACGTCGGGCTCGCTGAGGACGTCACCGACTTCCGGCTCAACAGTCGCACGGTCCACATGAATCTGTGGCTGCGATTCTGCTATTGGAACATGCACTACCACCACGAGCACAACATGTACCCGATGGTTCCGTTCCATGCGTTGAAGGAGCTGCACGAGGAAGTCAAGGATCAATGCCCGCCCACCTACCGCAGCACCTTTCAGGTGTACCGCTCCGAGATCATCCCAGCGCTGCGTCGGCAACTGAAGGACCCCGAGTACTGCATCCACCGGCCGCTCCCGGACGCAGCCTGACGACGAGTGATGGCTGAGTTCTCTGTCGCCTTGTTCGGTGCCGGGCGGATCGGGAACGTGCACGCCGCCAACATCGTCGCCCATCCGGACACCAGGCTGCGCTATGTGGTCGACCCCGTCGATTCCGCAGCCGAAACCCTGGTAGCCCGCACGGGAGCTAGACGGGTCGACGAGG
>VYDD01000036.1:4641-4954 GCA_009843625.1 Gammaproteobacteria bacterium
GGCGTCGGCGCCGGCAAGGCGGTGTTCTGCGAGAAGCCGATCGACCTCGACATTAGGCGGGTCCGCTCGGTTCTCGACGCCATCGGTGGCTCCGAACTTCCTTTGTTCGTCGGGTTCAACCGGCGGTTCGACCCAGCCGTGGCCGAGGTGCGCCGTCGGACCGGCACCGGCGAGCTCGGCGACATCGAGCTGGTCACCGTCGTGTCGAAGGATCCGGACGGGGGCCTACCGATCGAGTATCTGAAGGTCTCGGGCGGCATGTTTCGCGACATGACCATCCACGACTTCGACATGGTTCGGTACCTCCTCGGCG
>VYDD01000382.1 GCA_009843625.1 Gammaproteobacteria bacterium
TGCGGTAGCTGTGCTCGGGCATCACGTTCCAGTCGTTGAAGCCGTGGGCCATGAGCGTCGCGGCGCGCACGCCATCGATGTGGTTGAGGTAGTCGCGGCCGGCCCAGAAGTCATTGTAGTCGCCGGAGGCGCGGTCGAAGCGCGCCTGCATGAGTTCGGTGCGGACGGTGCGGTTGCAGTAGTCGCGGTTTTCCATCGGGCCGCTGTTGATGAAATCGTAGAGGACGTCGATGTCCTCGCCGGGGTAGCCGCCCGGCGACCGCACCAGACCATGCGACCGGTAGTAGTGGTAGTACGACGTGTTGGGGGCCACCGGAATGATGGCCTCCAGCCCCTCCACCCCCGTGGTGGCCGCGGCGAGCGGGAGGGTGCCGTTGTAGGACGTGCCGATCATGCCCACGCTGCCGGTGGACCAGTAGGCGCTCACCTCTTCCCCGCCCTCGACCGCGGTGAAGCCGCGCGCACGCCCGTTCAGCCAGTCGATCACCGCCCTGGGGGCGAGGGACTCGTTCTCGCCGCCCACGGTGGGGCAGCCCTGCGACTGGCCCGTCCCAGGCGATTGCGAATGCACCACCGCGAAGCCGCGCGGCACCCAGGTGGCGATGTGCGAGTTGGAAATGACCGGCTGCTCCTCGATGTGGTCCATCGGGGGCATCACGGTGCGCGGAGGGGGTGGCGCGCCTACCTCCTGCCGGATGTCCCAGAAGTAGTCGAAGTTGAGCCCGCCGGTGCCGGAATAGTACGGGCTGGTCTCGTAGATCACGGCGACCTCGAGCCCGGTTTCGGTCGCGGCGGGGCGGGTCACGTCGACGTGCACGCGGTCGGGAGCGCCGTCGCCGTCGGAGTCGAAATCAGTCTCGACCCAGAGTTCATGGCGCACCCAAGTGGCGGAATCCGCGAACTCGGGCACGACCTGCGCCTCTCCGTCCTCGAACGCGGGCCGGGGGCCATCGTAGCAGGCCGCGGCGGCGAGCAGCGGCAGGGCGGCGACGAGGGCCAAGGTGCGTGCGTGGTCGAGGCAGGGCGAGCGGGTGTAGGAGCGAGTCGGTGTCCGCGCGAGACGGAGGCAGTTCGGACGGTACACGGGACGGATCTCGGTCATGGGCTCAGGTCACCGGGTCGTCGTGACGGTCGGGCCGGCGGGCCCCGGACGTGGAGCGAGCAACGTAATCGATCGGCCCGAGAATGGCACCAAATGGAGCGTTCCTGCAGAGCCGCACAGTTGGGCGGCGAAGAGCGCGTCCGTTCTCAGCTTTCTGGCGGACGCGGCACCTGGAGGTCTTTGCAGATCTTTCGGGCGAGGTCCCGGTTGATCTCCCTGTGCCGGGGAATCGTCGAAATCCTTTTGGCCATCCGGTTGATGTAGAGGGTGTGGTTCCCGCCCTCCCGCAGGAAGGCACACTCGTGTTCTGCCAGGTGCCGCAGCAGGTCCCGGCGCTTCACGCCGTGACGGTGATCGGCTCTCTGATGACCGCACCCCCGCCGACATCCTCGCGGGCCAGGACCCGGTTGGCTTCCACCACCAGCGCGACGGCTTCGCGAAGGTTCGCTCGAGCTTCCTCAAGGGAGGCGCCCTGGGTGTTGGCACCGGGGAATTCTTCGATAAAGGCGATGTAGCCCTCGGGAACTTTCCGGAACACCGCCGTGCATTGCAGGTCCACAACTGCCTCCTTGCGATTGGAGTTGCCGCTCTGGCCCAAGGCCACCTCCACGAGTTGGAGGGTCGATACCGATTCCGGACATGTCCGGGCGCGGTGGTCCGCTGCCCGGTCCGAGAGGAATATACACCTCCGGACTCGCGACGGCGCGAACCCGATCATCACCCTGAGGAAGGCTAACTGAACGCGGGAACCGAACGAGATGGCGAAATGGAGCCAGCCGGAATCGAACCGGCGACCTCCTGCGTGCAAAGCAGGCGCTCTCCCGACTGAGCTATGGCCCCGAAGAGGCAGGAATGTAGGAGCGGGAGAGCCATCGTTCCAGTCTCGCGCATGTTCGCGCACACCGCGCCCGGGGCGGGACTGCCCCCTTCTGCCGGTGGGACGTATACTGTCGCATCATGTCCGCCGCTCGCACATGCCTTCCGGGAGCCGTCTTCCTCGACCTGTACGGGACGGTCGCGCGCGAGGTGGGCTACATCAATCATCCCGACCGTTTCCGCCTGCACGACTTCTCTGGCGAGGCCATCCGCCTGCTCAACCAGGCCGGCTACCGGGTGTTCGTGGCCACCAACCAGTCCGGGATCGCGCGCGGATACTTCACCGAGGAGGTGCTGAACGAGGTGCACCGCCGCCTGGTCGACGGGCTGGCGCGCGAGGGGGCCCGCGTGCAAGCCGTGTACCACTGTCCGCATCTCCCTCCCGAGGGACGGCCGGCGGTGTGCGACTGCCGCAAGCCCCTTCCGGGGATGTTGCACCGGGCGGCGTGCGAGGACGGGGTGGAACTGGGTTCCTCGTGGATGGTCGGGGACATGATCACGGATGTGGAGACCGGGCATGCCGCGGGAGCGCGCGGGATTCTGCTGCGCACCGGGTACGGGCGCGGCCAGATCGAGTACCAGCGCCACGGCTGGCGCGTCGAGCCCGACCTGATCTGCGACGACCTGCTCGCGGCCGCGCGCGCGATCGTGGCCGCGCTGCCACAAGACCCCGAGTGAGGAGGACATGGCCCCCGACGACCGGTTGAAGCGCGCGCGCGACCAGGCCCTCAGGAGCGTCGACGCGCTTGCCGGCGGCCGAGTCCTCGTGGCGGGCGACTTTCTGCTCGACCGGTATCTCGTCGGACAGGCGACACGCCTCTCCCGCGAGGCGCCCGTCGTCATCATCGAGCACGAGAGCGACGATACGAGCCTCGGAGGGGCGGGAAACGCCGCCCGCAATGTGCGCGCCCTGGGCGGGGAGCCGATTCCGCTCGGATTGGTCGGACGAGACCGGGAGGGAGAGAGGGTGGTCGAGCTGCTCCGGGCGGCGGGCATCGATACGCGCGGGATGCTGCGCGACCCGGAGCGCCGCACCGTCACCAAGACCCGGATCCTCGCGGGAGCCGCCAATACCGTCAGGCAGCAGGTATTGCGGATCGACCGCGGCAGGGAGTACGGCGCGAGCCGGATCGACCACCTTGTCAGGCGCGCTCGCGCGCTTGTCTCCGATGTGGACGCGGTACTGCTCTCGGACTACGGCTACGCGACACTTGCGCCAGCAGTGCGTTCCTGCCTGATCCAGGCGGCGCGCAACAGGAACATTCCGTCGTGCGCTGACTCTCGCTATCGCCTGTCCGAGTTCCAGGGAGTGACCGTGGCCACCCCCAACGAAGAGGAGTTGGCGGGGGTCCTCGGCCGCGTCCTTCGCAGCGACGCCGACGTCACAGCGGCCGGAGAAGAGCTCCTGAGCCGCCTGAACGCGCGCGCCATGGTGGTCACGCGCGGAAGCCGGGGGATGAGCGTTTTCGAGGGCGCCGGGCATTGTCGGAACATCCCGCCAGCCCGCCTGGGAGAGGTGGCGGACGTGACCGGGGCCGGTGATACGGTTGCGAGCGCGCTGGTGCTCGCGCTTGCGGCTGGCACGGACGTCCTCGGCGCGGCCATGCTGGCGAACGCAGCCGCCTCGGTGGTCGTCGGGCGGCGGGGAGCCGCCACTGCGGTGCCCGAGGAGGTGGTCCGCGCGCTCGAGGCCTGGACGGTCAGAGCATGATCACGACCACGAGTGCCTCCCATAGCGGGGTGCTCGGCGACGCGACGACCCCATCCAGGTGGTCGCGGTGCCATCTGAAGCCGCATGGCGAAGACGATCCTTCGACCGGATCGATACTCATGTAGGGGCTTTCCGCATTCTCCCGGACGTAGCAGCCAATCCACATCCACGGCACCCGGTCCATACCGCCAGCCTCCGGAAAAAGATGCCCGACGCCGATCCCGGCCCGGTTGAGCTGCCCCTTGAAGGCGTACCGGTAGCCGACGAAATCCGCGGGGCCTTCGTATCCCGCAGGCACAGCGGCGGGCTCGAGCTGCCCGGTTACCTCCGGGATGTCCCGCGGGCCGGAAGGGCCTTCCCCACAGGCAAGAGCCAGCAGCAGGGCGACCGCCCAGGTCTTCCTCATGCCTCTACCGCCCGGGCCGCGCGCAGGAGCGTGGCCTCGTCCCAGGGCTTCGCCACGAGCTGCACCGCGAGCGGCAGGCCCTGTTCACCTGTGCCGCAGGGCACGCTGATCGCAGGCCAGCCGAGCGCGTTGAACAGATTCGTGAGATCGGTGGAGGCTGGCATATCCAACAATGGGGCTACGCCGGGCTGGCAGGGCAAGCTCAGCAGGTCCACGTGGCGGCACGCGGCATCCCAGCGCATGCGGATCCAGTGCCTGAGCCGCTGCGCGCCGAGGAAGTCCTGGGCCGAGAATGTGAAGGCGGCCACCAGGCGGCCACGGCAGAACTCCCCGTAGTCGTCGTAGTGGGCCCTCAGCAGCGGCGCGTGATGCGCGGCGGCTTCCACGCCCAGCGTCAGCACGGCGACCTGGCGCAGCATGTGGATCTCGTCGAGTTCGACCTCCACCAGCGTTGCGCCCGCCTGCTCCAGCGCACGGTTGGCGCGCGCCCAAGACCGCACGACCGCATCCTGGAGAGGCGCGGCGAGGTGCAGGTCCGCGGGCACGCCGACGCGGACACCAGGCAGGTCGGGATGCAGGCGGCGCGTGCCTTCCGCCGGGTCGCCGAGCGCGTCTGCCACCGCAAAGGGAGGGGCCGGTCGGGTGCGGGGGTCGCGCGGGTCGGGTCCCGCGATGGCTGCGAGCACGAACGCGGCATCCTCCACGCTGCGCGCCAGCGGACCCACGTGGTCGAGCGACCACGCCAGCGCCATGCAGCCGTGCAGGCTGGCGCGTCCGAAGGTGGGCTTGAGGCCCACCACCC
>VYDD01000008.1 GCA_009843625.1 Gammaproteobacteria bacterium
GGCGTCGAGCGCGTGGACGTGCTCGTCAACGGAGAGGTGGCATGGCAGGCCGATGGGCTCGCCGGGGCCGGCGCACGCCGGTATGAGGGAACGCTCGATCTCCCCGAGGGAGGGTGGATCGCCGTGCGCGCGGTCGGCGGGGACACGGCATGGCCCTCCATGGCCAGCTACCCGTTCGCCCACACCGCGCCGATCTGGATCGGGGAAGCCGGGAGCACGGAGCCCGGCGCCAGAATGCGCGCCGCCCGCGAACTGGCGGAGGTGCTGCGCGTTGCGCGAAACCGCCTTGTCATCGGCTACGGAGACGCCGACATCCCGAATCTGCTTGGCCGCTTCGACCGGGCCAGGACGCAACTGGAGGAGTGGGCGCGCCCCTAGCAGCCAGGACAGGCGACAGGTTACCTTGGCCCCTTCAACCGGGCTCGATTGTTGCGACGAATCACCACGATAAAGCGACAATATCGATGAAAGACGCGATAGCGCGTTTGTCAGGGCGCCATTTGGCATCCGCATAAGAGGAGGGTTCGATGAAAGCGATCAGCACGAGGTTTCGGCGGTGTCTCTCTTGGATGTTCGCCCTGGGAGCTCTCTTCAGCGCCCCTCTCGCGGCGCAGCAGGGAACACTCTCGGGCCGTGTGACGGACGCCGAAGCGGGGACGCCGGTCTCGGGCGCGACGATCGAGATCGTGGGGCAGATGCTGGGCGCAACCGGGGCCGAGGGTGACTTTTCCGCATCGGTTCCCGCCGGCACCCATTCGGTGATCGTGACCCTGATCGGCTACGAGACCACCCGCCTCGACGGCATCGCTGTGGACGCCGGCGGCACCACGGAAATCGAGATCCCGATCCGCTCGCGGGCCCTGATTCTCAACCCGGTCGTGGTCACCGCGTCGCGCCGCCAGGAGAAGGCGCTCGAGGCCCCGGCGTCGGTGTCCTCGGTGTCATCGTCCGAGATCCAGCGCACCATCGCGACGACCGCCGCGGATCACGTCCAGACACAACCCGGGCTGGACATCTTCCAGGCCGGCCTGACGTCCAAGAGCGTCGTCTCGCGGGGCTTCAACAACGTCTTCTCCGGGACGCTGCTCACGATCGTCGACAATCGCTACGCGCGCATCCCCTACCAGCGCTTCAACGCCTTCGACCTGATCTCCGCCACCGACCTCGACATCGACCGCATCGAGGTGTCGCTCGGACCGGGCTCCGCCCTGTACGGTCCGAACGCCGCCGCCGGCGTGATGCACATCATCACCGCGTCCCCCATCGACCGACCCGGAACCACCGTTTCGCTGGCGGCGGGCGAGCGCTCGATCTTCACCGGGCAGTTCCGGACGGCGGTCGCACCATCCGAGCGTTTCGGGTTCAAGCTGTCGGGGCAGTACATGCGGGGGAACGACTTCGAATACCGGGATCCCGTCGAAGTGGGGGCCGCCGCGGTGCCCGGCGCGAACCCCAGGATCGCCGCTCGCGATTTCTTCTACGAGCGCTACTCCTTCGACGCCCGCGCCGACATCCGCGGCGAAGGCGGGGGCGCCTTCGTGCTGAACGGCGGCATGAGCCAGATGAACAACGCCATCGTGCTCACCGGCATCGGCGCCGCGCAGGGCAAGAACTGGGTCTATCCCTACGTTCAAGCCCGCTTCTCGAAGGACAGGTTCTTCGCCCAGGCCTTCTACAACACGAGCAACGCCGGTGACACCTACCTGCTGCGCACCGGCCAGGACATCGTGGACCAGTCGTACATCATGTCCGCGCAGATTCAGCACGGTTTCGATGTCGGGGAGCGGCAGAGTTTCACCTACGGCGTCGACCTCATCGGCACCAACCCGCGCACGGAGGGCACGGTGCTGGGCCGCAACGAGGACGACGACGACTCGCGCGAGGTCGGCGCCTACCTGCATTCCGAGACCGCGCTCTCGGACATGTTCGATCTGGTGGCCGCGGTGCGCGTCGACGATCACAGCCGCCTGACCACGACCAGCATCTCCCCGCGCGTCGCGCTGGTGCTCACGCCGACCGAGGGCCAGAACATCCGCTTCACCTACAACCGTGCCTTCTCGACGCCTTCCACCAACAACCTGTTCCTCGACATCCTGGCGGCGAATATCCCGATCCTTCCCGGCATCAGCTACGGCATCCGCTCGCAGGGGGTGCCGCTCGGCGGCTACACCTTCGGCGGCCAGTGTCAAGGCGGAGTCGAGTCCCGGTGCATGTATTCGCCCCTGATGCCGGGTCAGGCGCTGCCCGCCAACGCGGCCGTGTTCTGGAATCCGGTGATCGAGACGCTGCTTCCGCAGTTTGCGTCGCAGCTTCCGCCCGCGCTCGTGCCCCTGCTCCCCACGCTGGGAGCCATGCTCCTGAACCCCGGAGCCGGCGATCCTCAACTCGGCACCCTGTTCCGCCGCTTCGACGTCGCCGCCGCGGGCGCCGGTTCCACGGATCCGTTCGTCACGCTGGCGGGTCCGGGGGTGCTGGACGTTCCCGACCTCGTGCCCACCATTCACAACAGCTTCGAGGTGGGATACAAGGGCCTGATCAACGATCGGGTGCTGCTCGCCGCCGATGTCTACCGCACGCGCATCGAGAACTTCGTGGGCTCGCTCCGGGTGGAGACGCCCAACGTCTTCTTCGATCCCGCTTCGGTTCAGGCGTTCGTGCTGCACCGGCTGGACCCGCTCATTCGGGCCGGATTGATCCCGCCCGCGCTCATCGAAGGCCCCCTTGCCGTGGCTGTCGGCGCGATCGCGAGTCTTCCGCTGGGCACCCTGGCCGCGGACCAGTCAGCCTCGCACGACCTGCTGCTGACCTACCGCAATTTCGGAGACGTGTGGTATTCGGGCGCCGACCTGGCCCTGGAGGTGCTCCTCTCCGACCAGCTCAGCCTCAACGGCAACTTCTCGTGGAAGAGCGCCGAGTGCTTCAACAGCACCGACGATGATTGCAACGACATCGAGGACGTCGCGCTGAACGCCCCAAGCCACAACGGATCCCTCGGCTTCACCTATGCCAACCAGGGGAGCGGGTTTTCGGCGCAGGGACGCGTGCGCATGACGGCGGGTTTCCCGATCAACTCAGGGACCTACATCGGGGTGATCGACGGCTACCAGGTCATGGACGCGTCGGTGAGCTACCGGCTGCCCTTCCAGCCGGGCACGACGCTGTCGGTAACCGGCAACAACCTGTTCGACAGCAACCACACCGAGTTCATCGGCGCCGCGCCCCTGGGCAGGTTCGTGATGTTCCGGGTGCGGCACGACTTCTAGGAGGCCGCCGGCGTCCTAGGGGTCCAGCGGCATCGCCTCCAGCCGCGAGATGTGCAGGTTGAGCATGTGGTTGACGCGGAAGCCGTACATCCCGTCCATCGCGACTTCGGAGCGCGGCAGGGCGGCGACCTGGGCATCGTTGACGAAGAACCGCACCTCGTCCACGTCCGCCTCGGCGGCGAGGATGTTCTTCGCCGTGGCCCCGTCTCCGCGGTCGGCCCAGCCCAGGATGGCTTCGTGGCCGGTCCAGGGGAGGATCGTGGGCGCGTCAGGGCCCTCGCGGCGCTTGACGATGAACTCGCCCCCGTCGCGGATGAGGAAGTAGGTGTATTCGATGTCGTCGCCGTCCAGGCCGAGCCCGCCGGCGAAGAATCCGAACGCCTCGCGCATCATCCCCTGCGGTTCGAAGAGAAAGACCTCCATCTCGATGCGGTATTCTCCCGAAGCCTCCATCTCCGGGCCCCAGTAGATCGCGGCGGGGCCCGAGGTCACGTGCCACCTGGGCGGCATCGAAACGAACATCTCCAGTTGTTCCTCCGAGGCGCCGGGCTCGTCGAAGCGGACCTGCCAGTCGTCCGGACGCTCGAGGTCCTGGGCTGCGAGGGAGTGGGCGGTGAAGGATGCTGCGAGGAGGAGGACGACCGGGAAGAGCGGACGGGGGGAGGCGAGTCTGGTCATGGTCTCCGGCGGGTGAACGGGGTGACGCGGCCCGGGAGGATCCGGGCGCAGGAAGATCTGCGAACGTGCCTGTGCAGGTCAATCGTTGATGCGCCCGCCGCCAGCGAAGGCGATGTCGCGGATCCCGGACGTTTCACGAGGCGAGCGCCGCGCATATGTTGTCCGGGACCCCGCTCGCCGGGGCATGACCTGCAACACGGAGGATGAGATGCGACTTCGCAACGTATGGCTCTCGGGAACGGCGATTCTGGCGGGACTCGCATTCTCTTCGGGGGCCGAAGCCCAGGGCGAGGAACGGTACGGCGCCTGGCTGATGGATTCGGACCGGCCCCCGCCGGCCTCCAACGTCATGACCTACGAGCCCTATGGTGATGGCGGCATGCGCATTACGGTCGCGAGTACGAATGCGCGCGGCGAGAGTTCCGAATGGGGGTACGTGACGCTGTTCGACGGCGTCTTCCGCGCGGTCGAGGGGCAGGAGAACGCCGAGACGGCGGTCGAGGTCGTGGACGACCGCAGCACGCGCATCCTGAACAGCCGAGGCGGCAGGGTCTACCAGGTCATCATCAACACCCTCTCCGAGGACGGCAACACGATTCAGAACGAATACGTGCGCCTCGACGAGGAGGGGAAGATCACCGGGGTCGGACACGCGACGTACCGGCGCATAATGAACTAGGCGGGCGCTCCCGCTACCGGCTGCCCTCCGGGGCGGCCGCGATGCATTCCACCTCGACGCGCGCGTCGAAGGCCAACCCGGCCGCGGCCAGGGCGGAACGGGCCGGCGGGTCCTCCGGGAAGTACTCCAGGTAGACCTCGTTGAAGGTGGCGTAGTCGGCCATGTCGGCGAGGAACACGGTGCACTTGACCACGTCCTCCCACCCCGCCCCGGCTGCCTCCAGCACGGCCGCGAGGTTGTCCATGGTCTGACGGGTTTCGGGGA
>VYDD01000315.1 GCA_009843625.1 Gammaproteobacteria bacterium
GCCCCGATGGGTGGTTCCCCGATCCCCTTGGCGCCCACCGGCGTCTGCGGGTCGGGTTCGTCGACGGCGGCCCACCTCATCCTCAGCGGAACGTCGAGAATGCCGGGCGGGCGGGCCGTGTAGAGGCGCTTGGCGAAGGCGACGCCCCACTGCGGGTCGAAGACCCACTTCTGGCTGCGCGCCTGGCCGAAGCCTTGCACCGCGCCGCCGTGGATCTGCGCCGCCAGGCTGCGCGGGTGCA
Organism: Gammaproteobacteria bacterium; assembly: GCA_009843625.1. Classification (GTDB taxonomy): domain Bacteria; phylum Gemmatimonadota; class Gemmatimonadetes; order Longimicrobiales; family Gaopeijiaceae; genus BD2-11. The sequence continues at coordinate 242 of VYDD01000315.1, forward strand.
GCACGGTTCCGCAGTCGGTGACGCCGGTGTACTCGGTCAGGTCGATCTGGCCGGTCTCGACGTCGACCTCCACCTGGGCAAAGCCCATCACCCACGACCAGATGCTGCCGTCGCCGCCGTAGTTGTCGCGGGCCACGCCCATCAGGCCTTCGCCGGCGAGGTTGGTCGCGGACGCCACGGTCATGGGGTTGAGGTCGTCGGGCAGCTCGTGTCCGCTGTACCTGCCGCCCATGTCGATCGCGCGCCGGGCGGCCTCGGCGAAGGTCATGCCGCGACCGGGATTGGCGGTCTGGAAGACGCGCCCGTCCGCACAGTCGTAGGAATCGGGAGACCCGCCCAGCGCGCCGGCCGCGATCTCCTGCAGCTTTGCCTTGGCGTCCAGCGCCGCGGCGTGGTTGGAGCGGGTATGGGCATGCGTGGTCTGGCTGCCCGACTGGCTTGAACTCCACGGCAGGTTGCGCGAGGTGTCGCCCCACACCACCTCGCAGTCGTTCCAGTCCATGTCCAGCACGTCGGCGGCCGCCCTGGCGGTGTCGGCGATGGAGTGGGTGCCCAGGTTGCCGATGCCCTGATGGATGTAGAGCCTTCCGTCCGGACGGATCACCAGCAGCCCGTCCATCCCTCGGCTTCCACCGACGAAGGGGCTGATGCCGATGCCGACGCCGATGGACTTGGTGCCGCGGCGGGTCGCGCTCAGTTGCGTCCTTTCCTCCCAGCCGAACACCTCCGCGCCAAGATCCAGCGCCTCGCGCGCGAAGCAACTCGACATCGTGCCCTGGGCGGGGCCGAGCCAGCCGTCGTGTCCGGGGGCGTTCACCCGCCGGATGTCGAGCCGGTCGATCCCCAGCTCGCGTGCGGCCTTGTCGATGATGGGCTCGAGCATGGCCACGATCTGGGCGCCGCCCGGAGCCCGTTGTGCCGAGCGCGGCGGGGTGTTGGTGTACACCGATACCGCGCGGAAGCGCATGTGCTCGGGCTGGTAGCAGAGCGACGCCACCGTGCCGGCGGTGTTGAAGTCGCCGGAGCTGCCGTAGGAGCCGGCGTCCTGAACGATGTAGAGGTCGATGGCGGTGACCCGGCCGTCGTTCCTGAAGCCCATCTTCGCGAAGGACTGGAACCCGGGGCGCGCCCGGCCGATGTACGTCTCCTCGTAGCGGTTGATCCGCAGCATCACCGGACGCCCGGTCTTCCGCGACATGATCGCGGCCACGTCGTTGATGGGCGCCCCGGAGATCTTGCTGCCGAACCCGCCCCCGCAGTACTCCGTCACAAGCACGACATCCGACTGGTCCATGCCGAGACGGTTGGCCAGCCCCGCGTGGGTGCGCGCCGTGCTCTGGGTGGAGGTGTGCAGATAGAGCTTGCCGTTCTGCCAGTACGCCATGACGCTGCGCGGCTCCATCGGATGATGGGACAGCGACTGGTGCAGCAGCGTCTCCTCGAGCACCAGATCCGCGTCCACGAAGCCGTCCTCGACTTCACCGACGTTCCATTCCACCTGCGGCTCGCCCATCGGCAGCCGGTCGGGGCCCGCGGCGTCGAAGTCCTCGTCGGTCCACTTGAACTCGCGGATCTCGCGGGTCTGGCCCTCGCGCCACTGGATGTTGCCGTCCAGGCGGGCGTTGGGGCCGCCCGGGCGCAGGCTGTCGAGCGGGTCCACCACGAAGGGCAGGGGCTCGAAGTCGACCCGGATCGCCTCGATGGCGTCCGCCGCCGTGGTTTCGTCCACCGCGGCCACCGCCAGCACGGGCTCGCCCTCGTAGAGCGGCTCGTTGGTCAGGGCGGCCTCTGCCGCGACCCCCGTGATCTCGGGCATCAGCGGGTCGTCGGCGGTCAGGATGTCGACCACCCCCTCCATCGCCAGCGCCGCGCTCGCGTCGATGCGGCGCACGCGGCAGTGGGGCATGGGGGAGAGCAGCAGCTTGGCGAAGAGCATGCCCTCCGCGCGGAAGTCCTCGGCGTACCTGGCCCTGCCGGTGATCTTGGCTCGCAGATCCGGGGGCGCGATGTCTCGTCCAATAGCCTTCTCGGCCATTTCATCCTCCTCCGTAAAAGGCCGTTCGTCAGGCGCGTTGGCCCATCAACTCGACGGCTCGCTCCGCCGAATCGAGGATCTTGTTGTAGTCGCCGCAACGGCAGAGGTTGCCGGAGAGCGCCTGCGCACATTGAGCGCGGCTGGCGCCCGGGTTGTCTTCGACGAATGCCGCCATGCTCATGATGAAGCCGGGGGCGCAGAAGGCGCACTGGAAGCCGCCCTCGTCCATGACCGCCTGCTGCACGGGATGGAGCTCGCCATCGGAGCTCTCGAGCCCCTCGATGGTGCGAATCTCACGGCCGCGCACCTGGTGGGTGAGCATCGAGCAGGAGTAATGCGTGACTCCGTCGATGTGGACGGTGCAGGCCCCGCACTCCGCGCGGTCGCACCCCAGCTTGGTCCCGGTCAGCCCCAGCTTGTAACGCAGCGTCATCGCCAGCGTCTCGTACGGGAGCACGTCGACGCGCCGCTGCTGGCCGTTGACGGTGAGCGTCATGAGGCGTTCCACCCCACCCCGGGCCTGGCCGGCGGTCAGCACGCCCGGACCCCGGAACAGGTAGCTGGACGCGGAGACGGTCGCGCCCGCCGCGATCACGCCCTTGATGAACTTGCGGCGTGAGTAGTTGCGGGGACCGCGGTCGCGGATGATCTCGACTTCGGTCACGGTCATCACCTCCTTCGTGGTGTCGCTGGCCGGGAGTGCCCGGCACGCTTTCACAACTTGCCAAGATACGGAGCCGGTCCCGGATATGCGAGTCTTTGGGGGACCATCTCAACCCACCCACACCGACTTCACGTTCACGAACTCGTGGATGCCGAAGAGGGAGAGTTCGCGTCCGTAGCCGCTTTCCTTGACCCCGCCGAAGGGGAGCTGGGGGTCGGAGCGCACGAAGGCGTTCACGAAGCAGTTGCCGGCGTCGATCTCCTCGGCCGCGATGCGCCGCCCGCGCTCCAGGTCGCGGGTGAAGACCGAGGCGCCCAGCCCGTAGCGGGTGTCGTTGGCGACCGCGATGGCCTCGCGCTCGTCCGCCACCGGCACGATGGATACGACCGGGCCGAACAGCTCCTCCTCGTAGGCGGGCATGCCGGGGCCCACGTCGGCCAGCACGGTGGGCGGATAGAACCAGCCCGGCCGGTCGGGCACCCGGCCGCCCACCAGCAGGGACGCGCCCGCCTCGACGCTTCCCCGCACCTGGTCGTGCAGGCGGTCGCGCAGATCCTCTCGTGCCAGCGGCCCGATGCGGTTGGCCTCGTCGAAGGGATCGCCGAAGGTTGCGGCGCCCATCGCCTCCACCACCCGCTCGCGCAGCTCGGCGAGCACGGGCTCGACCACGATGCAGCGCTTGGCGGCGATGCAGCTCTGCCCGGCGTTGATGAGGCGGCTGGTCACGCACTGGCGGGTGGCGAGCTCCAGGTCGGCGTCCTCGAGCACGATGCACGGGTCGTTGCCGCCCAGCTCCAGCACGGACTTCTTGACGTGGGCGGCGGCGGTCGCGGCCACCGTCTTCCCGGCGGCCGTGCTCCCCGTCAGCGTTACCGCGCGCACGCGCGGGTCGGCGATCAGCTCGGCGGCCCGGTCGTGGTCGATGAGGAGCGCGCGGAAGAGGCCTTCGGGGAACCCGGCTTCGCGGAAGATGCCCTCGATCGCCAGCCCGCACCCAGGGACGTTGGGCGCGTGCTTGAGGAGCGTTCCGTTCCCCGCCATCAGGTTGGGCGCCGCGAACCGGAAGACCTGCCAGAAGGGATAGTTCCAGGGCATGATGGCGAAGACGATGCCGATCGGCTGGAAGGTGATGAAGCTCTGCCGAGCCTCGGTTTCGACCGGTTGCGGAGCGAGATAGCCCGGAGCGTGCTCGGCGTAGTGTTCGCACACCATGGCGCACTTCTCGATCTCCGAGCGTGCCTCCCGCACGGGCTTCCCCATTTCGCGGGTCATGAGTTCGGCGAACTCATCGCGCCGCTCTCGCAGGATGGCCGCCAGGCTCCCCACCAGCCGCGACCGCTCCTCCATGGGGGTGTCGCGCCAGGCCAGGAAGGCGTTCTGGCAGCCGGCCACGGCGCGGGCGTAGTCGCCGGAGGACATCTCGGGGTAGTCCCTGATGCGCCGGCCGGTCGCGGGATCTATCGCAGTGAACGGCATCGGGTTTAACCTCCAGAGGAGTTGTCCGTCATCGTCCATCCTCAGAAAGCCTAGCCGGAACGCGCATGGAAACAAGGCGTCCCACGACTCCCGAAGCCGAGGAGATCCTCGGACTCTACTATCCCGTGCTCGACCACGGCTTCGTCTCGCTGGTCGACTACATGGGCAGCGACGAGAGCATCGAGCACGCCGCGCGCGTCAGCTACGGCTACGGCACCCGCAGGCGCAGCGCCACCCGCGGGCTCATCCGCTACCTGCGCCGCCATCTGCACACCACGCCCAGCGAGATGGTCGAACTCAAGTTCCACTGCGCCATGCCGATGTTCGTGGCGCGCCAGTGGGTGCGGCACCGGACGGCCTCTATTAATGAATATTCGGCTCGGTATAGCCTGATGCCGCTCCTCTTCTACAGCCCCGATCCCGACAACTTCTCGCTGCAGAGCACCTCCAACA
>VYDD01000027.1 GCA_009843625.1 Gammaproteobacteria bacterium
CACCACGACATCCGGCGGAATGCGGCGAACCAGTTCCAGCGTGACGGCCACGCTCGAGCGGAAGGTGCTCAGGTCGCGGTTGTTGATGCCCACCACGTCGGCGCCGGCCGCGAGCGCCCGTTCCAGCTCGGCGGCATCGTGAACCTCCACCAGCGCGGCCATCCCCAACGCTTGCGCGCCCCTCAGCAGCTCTCCCAGAAGCGGATCCCCCAGGATGCGCACGATGAGCAGCACCGCGTCGGCGCCCGCCGCGCGCGACTCGTCGAGTTGAACCGGGTCGACCAGAAAGTCCTTGCGCAGAACCGGCCGCGGCACCCTCGCGCGCACCCGCCGCAGATCGTCCAGGTCGCCTCCGAAGTACGTGCGATCGGTCAGCACGCTGATGGCCGATGCGCCCGAGCGCCCGTAGTCCGCCGCCAGATCCGCCGGATCCAGGTCCTCGCGAATGGATCCCGCCCCCGGAGAACGCTGCTTGACATACGCGATGATGGCCACTTTCCCCGACGATCCTCTCAGCGCGGAGCGGAAGTCGCGGGCCGGAGGCGCCGAACGGGCGGCCCGCGCCAACTCGGCCCGCACGGACCTCAGGGCCCGGACTTCGTCACGCTTCGTGCGGACGATGCGGTCGAGGATGTTCACGCGTTCGGGATCGGACATCCGCGGTCGAGGACGGATGCCGTTCCGGTTCTTTCGGAGTGCATCTTGCGCTTCGGTAAACCTTCGGGTAGGTTATTCGGGTCCTGTTCGGTCATCACTTTCGCGGAGCGCGCATTCGATGCCCCTGACCAAGCGACAGAAACAGATCCTGGACTTCATCGAAGGCTACCTGGACGAGTGGGGCTACGCGCCCAACTTCGAGGAAATCGCGCATGCCTTCGGATACGCTTCCCTGGCCACGGTCCACGAACACCTGAGCAATCTGGAGCGCAAGGGCTATATCCGGAAGGCCTACAACCAAAGTCGCTCCATCGAGATGGTGCACCGGGAGACGGGCGCCGGCGTCTTCGCGCTGCCGCTGCTCGGAGCGGTCGCCGCGGGGCTTCCCATCGAGGCCATTCAGGACACCGAAACCCTGTCCGTGCCCCGGGACATGGTTCCGAGCGGCGCCGAGAGCTACGTCCTTCGGGTCGAGGGCGATTCGATGATCGACGAGCAGATTCGCGACGGCGACTACATCGTGGTCAGCGCCCGCCAGGTGGCGCATGAGGGCGAGACCGTGGTCGCCCTGGTGGGGGGCGATTCGGCCACCGTCAAGAAGTTCTATCGCGAGCGGGGCTCCCGCATCCGGCTGCAGCCCGCCAACGAAGCGATGGAGCCGATCATCGTCGACGCGGCCGACGTTCAGATCCAGGGCGTCGTGGTCGGCGTGATCCGCAAGTACTGAGGTTCGATCGAGGGACAACCGATCGGGACGGGACGATTCACGGGGGGTCGGACCGAGGTTCGGTCACCAGACCGGCTGCGGCCGGAGGGAGGCTAGGATGAGGATTCCGTTTGCGGTGGGCAGACTGAAGGGCGATTTCGCGGAAGTGGTGCTTGTGGGAGAGGATCCGGGGCCGGGAGACGTACCGTTTCTTCGCTCGGCGCGGATGACACGCAGCCCCGCACGATTCCGTCCCCATCGCCGCCGGAGTGCGGCCCGGCCGGCCTGAGAATCGCGATGACGGTCGTCCCTGAGCGGGACGGACCAGGCGAGCAGATCCCGCGGGGGGTGCGGAGACCCGCGACCTTTCTCAACCGCCGCCAGCGCGGCTGGCTTCGCGGAGTTCCGCGAGCTTGCGGATCGCGAGCCCGCGGTCGATGGCTTCGGTCGCGATGGCAACCCCCTCCGGAAGGGAGTCGGCCAGGCCCGCCACGTAGATGGCGGGGCCGGCGTTGGCGAGGACGAACGCACGCGCCGAGCCCCGGCGGCGGCCTTCCAGCACATCCACGATCAGAGTGGCGTTCTCATGCGGGGTTCCACCGGCAAGCGCCTCCAGACCTCCCGGCTCCAGTCCCAGGTCAGCCGGGATAACGGAGTAAGTCGTGATCCTGCCGCCGCGAAGATCGGACACGGTGGTGATCCCTGCGGGGCTCAGCTCGTCCATCCCGGGCTCGCCATGCACCACCAGTGCGCGCTGGTGGCCAAGTTCGCGCAGTGCGCGCGCGATCAGTTCCCGCCAGGCGGGGTCGGAAACGCCGACCAGCTGGCGAGTCACCCCGGCCGGGTTGGTGAGGGGCCCGAGCAGATTCATGATCGTGGGGACGGCCAGTTCGGCCCGCACCGGACCTACGTGACGCATGGCGGGGTGAAGAAGGGGCGCAAACATGAAGACGATCCCGGTCTCCGCCAGAACCCGGCCCATCTCGTCCGGTGTCAGTTCGATGCGGACTCCGAGAGCTTCCAGGACGTCTGCGCTTCCGCTTTGCGATGTGAACGAGCGGTTGCCGTGCTTGGCGACCCGCACGCCGGCAGCCGCCGCGGTCAGGGCGGCCGCGGTGGACACGTTGAACGTGCGCACGCTGCCGCCCCGGTGCCGCAGGTATCGACCAGCTCGTGGGTTCGCTCCGAAGCCACCGGCCGCATTGCCCGGCGCAGCGCCCGCACGCCCCCGGCGATCTCCGACGGCACCACCCCCTTGGTCCGGAGTGCGATCAAGAAGGCCGCCATCGCCACGTGCGTGGCCTCGCCGGACATGACGGTCGTGAACGCGCCCTCCGCCTCGGCCGCGGTCAAATCGGCGCCTTCGGACACGCGGGCGATCAGGGGGGCCAGTTCGAGTTTCGCTTCGGGCGACATGGCGTATTCCAATGCTGCGCAGGGGGATGGCGGGAACGCTCGGGCGATGGTACCTAGGACGGGGCAGGCGGTCAACGCGCGGGACCCGGGACGTTGCCGGCCGTGGCAGAGGACGGGCTCTATTGAGTTGTCGCTCCGGGACTCCTAGTTTCCCGGCGTCATGGCCCGGGGACAACGCCGCTTCCGACTCACGCTGCACTACGACGGGACCCGTTTCTTCGGCTGGCAGATGCAGCCGGAAGTGCGCACGGTGCAGGGTGAGTTGCACGCCACCCTCGAGCGACTTACAGGCGCGCCGCGCACGGTGACGGGGGCGGGGAGAACCGACCGGGGGGTACATGCCACCGGCCAGGTGGCCGCGGTCGCCCTGCCGCCGCGCTGGAGCGCCGCCACCCTCCTGCGTGCCCTCAACGCCACGCTCCCGCAGGACATCTGGGTTGCGGAGGCCCACGTCGCTCCGCCCGGCTTCCACCCGCGCTACGACGCGACGGCGCGCGAGTACGGATACCGGCTGGGCCTGACGGCTGCGGCCCGCTCGCCATTCCACCGGCCGTGGTGCTGGCCTCTCGCCCACCTGATCGACGACGCTGCCTCGGCCAGGGCGGACGTGGATGTCGAAGCCCTGCACGCAGCGGCCGCGCTCCTGGCGGGCGAGAAATCCTTCGCCGCCTTCGCGCGCGCCGGCCAGGAACACCGGGGAGACCGCTGTATCGTCACGGGGGCAAGGTGGACTCAGTGGGCCCTGGGCGTGGAGTTCACCATCCTCGCCAACCGGTTCCTGCACCACATGGTCCGCTACCTGGTGGGCACCATGGTCGACATCGCCCGCGGACGCCGACCGCTCGACGACATGCGCGCGATGCTCGCCGGCAACCACGACGGCCTGGTCACGTCGCCCCCCGCCCCCGCCGCCGGCCTCTTCCTTCGCCGAGTGCGCTATCCCGCGCACACAACCGCGCACAATACGGCAATCCCGGACGACTCTGCGACAGATTCAGACAACACCGCGGCGGCGGCCGACATCCCTCCCGAGGCCGCCCGAAGCGTCCCGTTCGCCGACCCCGCCCTGTTAGATTCCGACACCGACCGCCCACTCGCAGGGAGCGCCAACCACTCATGAAGATCTTCCTCGACACCGCCGACCTGGGTGAGATCCGACGCGCCGCCGCCGCGGGCCTCATCGATGGCGTCACCACGAACCCTTCCCTGCTGGCCAAGGTGGCCGGCGACCGCGATCCGATGGAAATCTTCCTGGAGATCTGCGAAGCCATCGACGGCCCGGTGAGCGCGGAGGTGGTCGCGCTCGACACCGAGACCATGGTCGACGAGGGCACGCGGCTCGCCGCCGTCCACCCCAACATCGCGGTCAAGGTGCCGCTGACCGAGGACGGCCTGGTGGCGTGCCGCGAACTCAGCTCGCGCGACATCCCCGTCAACGTGACCCTGTGTTTTTCGGCCCCGCAGGCGCTGCTCGCCGCCAAGGCAGGGGCCGCCTACATCTCGCCCTTCATCGGACGGCTGGACGACATCTCCCACGACGGCATGGACCTGATCCGCCAGATCCGCGTCATCTACGACAACTACGGCATGCGGACGGAGATTCTGGCGGCTTCCCTGAGGCATCCGCGCCACGTCGTGGAGTCACTGGAGGTGGGAGCCGACGTCGCCACCCTGCCGCCCGGCGTGCTGCACAAGCTGATCCGCCACCCGCTGACCGACCTCGGGCTGGCCGCCTTCCTGGCCGACTGGGAGAAACTGGGACGTGACCTCTAGCGGTCCGGGCCGCGCGGCCGCGGCCGGGGCATCCAGCAAGGGAAAGTCCGCCTCCGGCGGCTACGTGCATCCCCTCTCCGGACGTTACGCCTCGCGCGAGATGCAGCACATCTTCTCGCAGGCGCGCAAGTTCACCACCTGGCGCCGGCTCTGGATCGCCCTGGCCGAATCGCAGCGCGAGCTGGGGCTGGACATTTCGCGCGATGCGCTGCGCCAGATGCGCGCCGGGGTCGACGACCTGGATCTCGACCGGGCCGCGGAACTGGAGCGCCGGTTCCGCCACGACGTGATGGCGCACGTCCACCTCTTCGGCG
>VYDD01000266.1 GCA_009843625.1 Gammaproteobacteria bacterium
GGTCAGGGATACCGGCCATCGCACCTCCCGCGTCGCGACGGTGGCCCTGACCATCAGGAGCGTGAACGACGATCCCGCCTTCGCCGCGGCGACAGCCGAGCGCTCCGTCTCCGAGAGCGCGGAGGAAGGCGACAACGTCGGCGCCCCCTTCACGGCCGTGGACATCGACACCGGCGACACCCTGACCTACCGCCTCTCCGGCGTCGACGCCTTCTCGTTCGACATCAACCCTGACAGCGGCCAGATCACGGTGGCCTCGGGGGTCACCTTCGATGCCGTCACCCAGGACACCTTCGAGGTCACCGTCGAGGCGAGGGACGGCAACGGCGGGCGGGCGAGCATCGATGTGACCATCGCTGTGTCTTCCACCCCGACCCCGCCAGCCGTCTTCTTCTCCGGTGGCCTGGGCACTGGCGGCGGCGGCGTTCCGCCCCCGGGCCCCACGCCGAGCGAGGCCGACTTCGAGTGGACCGTCGAGCGCGATATCGAGGCGCTCGACAGCGGCCACGGCTCGGCCACCGGGATGTGGTCCGACGGCGCCACGCTCTGGCTCCTCGACAACCCCGAGGGCGCGGGCGACGCCCTCTACGCCTACGACCGCGCAACCGGCGAGCGTGCCCCCGGGCGCGAGTTCACCCTCGACGAGCGCAACCGCGCCCCCCGCGGCGCCTGGTCCGACGGGGAGACCATCTGGATCTCCGACAGCGGCCAGGAGCGGCTGTTCGCCCACGACCTCGCGACCGGCGAGCGCGACGAGGAGCGCGACATCGAGCTGGCCGCACGCAACGCCGACCCGCGCGGCATCTGGTCGGACGGCTCCGTGGTCTGGGTGCTGGACTCAGGCAGGGCCGCCCTCTTCGCCTACGATCTGGAGTCGGGCGAGCTCCTCGCCGAGTGTGCGCTCGACGCCGCCAACAGCGACCTCCGTGGCATCTGGTCGGACGGCGTCACGCTCTGGGTCTCCGATCACGGGGCGAAGCGGCTCCTCGCTTACCGCCTCCCCGCGCGCGAGGAGCGCGCCGCCTCAGGCGACGGCAAGGCGCTCGAGCGCGTGCCGGGCGAGGACTTCGCGGAGCCGGGCCGCGTCGGCAACAACAGCCCCCGCGGCATCTGGTCGGACGGCTCGGTCATGTACGTCGCCGACGCGAACGACGGCAGGGTCTACACCTACAACATGCCCGACGCCTGGGACGCGCGCCTCGCCTCGCTCGAGCTCCCGGGCGTCGACATCGGGGGGTTCGACCCCGCCCGCACCGCGTACGAGGGCGTCCCCGAGGGCGGCGCCACGCAGACCACGGTCTCGGCGGCCTCGGCACAGGACGGTTCCACGGTGGACATCGCTCCCCCGGACGCCGACGGGGGTGCCGACGGCCACCAGGTCGACCTCGCGAGAGCCGGTGAGATCACCGTCATCGTGACCTCGCCCGACGGCAGCCGCGAGCGCGTCTACACCGTCGCGCTCGCCGGGGGCGCGCCTCCGGCGAGCTGCCTGGGCGGCGACGTCGCCGTCGGCTTCAGCCTGCTCATCTACGCGGGTGGCAGCCTCGATGAGCTGGAGTCGTGCGCAGAGGGCCGCCACCTCGCCGCCCTCTACGCGCTCGAGGGCGGCGAGTTCGTGCCGTACGTCCTCGGCGCGCCCGGGATCGTGAACCGCCCCTTCCGGGAGCTCTACGCGGAGGGTGTCCCCGGGCTCACGCCCCTCACCGTGAGGAGCGAGGGTCCGGCCTCGGCCAGGCCCGGCGCTCCCGTGGCCGCTGGGCCGTGGGAGTCGTGCCTCCGCGGCGAGACCTCCCGGGGCCTCAGCCACGTGCTCTACGAGGGCGGCGGCGTGGGCGACCTGGCGGGCTGCGCGGAGGAGCTCGGACTCGCGGCCCTCTACGCCCTCCATGGCGGCCAGTTCGTCCCCTACATCCTCGGCGCGCCGGACTTCGTGAACAGCGCCTTCGGAGAACTCTTCGCGGGAGGCGTCGCCGCGGGAACACCCCTGGTCGCCAGACGCGAGTGAATCGCAGCGGGAACCAGTGGCATGTGCTGGAGGAGGTCACCCTCGACTGCGCCTCCCGGCGGTCTCAGTGTCACGACGCGCGGCGAGCCCCACCGCCGAGCATCCGCGGCGCGAATCCGCTCTTGACCGAGTGGATCGCAGCGCTGTCCCCTTTGAGCTCCGGTCGTTCAGCACCACGGCTCAGCGCGGCGGCTCAGATCCGCAAGGCGACAAGCCGGGAAGGCGATCCTCCCCGGCAGCCGGTGGAGCGGGTCCGATTCATCGACCGAACCTGCAACCGTGCGCCAATCTCCGCCCGGCGCCAGAACGGCCCAACGCCCACGACCGCGGCCCGGGCACCGCGACGATCGCCGGCCTGATGGAAAGCTCCAGCGACGAGACGTGGCGGATGCGAGCGGCGATGCTCACCGAGGCAAGCGCCCACCCCTCGCACGACCCCTGGTGACCTTCACCCCTCATTGGCGCCGGCGTGGAGCCCCCTCACAACCCATGAACGACCGTGCGCCCGCGGCCCCACTCGATGGCCGGCACCCGACCCATCGATCAGGGGGCCACGGGCGTGGCTCCTACGTTCCGGGTCATGTCCGACCGGGTGTCGCTAGCTCTCCGGCCCTGGCACGGTGATCTCCAGCCGATTGGACAGCATCCGCCCGTCGGCGGTGCAGATGGCGCCGACGGCCTCGCAGTCCGTCGTGGCGGGCAGCACGACGGTGACCGTGCCGTCGCCGTGCGGCGTGATGCTCATCTCCCAGCGGACGTTGGGCGTATCGCTCTCCCGGTCCAGGCGTCTCGCCTTGGTGACCGTGCCGCCGGTCACCGTGAAGGCTTCGTCCCTGAGGAGCAGGTAGCTGAAGGGCCTCCTGGGAGCCTCGCTGAGCCGCAGCTCGAACGTGAACACGGAACTTCCATCGTGAGAGTCTGGAGCATCGTGGACCGTGGCCGTCAGCGGGGTCTCCTCCTGTGGCACGGGCGCCACTGCCGCGGTCGCCGCGCTGGTCAGCACCTCGGGGTTGCCGGCGTCGTCGGTGAACGACACGCGCACCTTGATCGTCTTGCCCTCGTCGGCCTCCACCGGCGTGTAGCTGCTGGCCGTCGCGTTGCTGATATTCCCGTCGTCCGCCAGCCACTGGTAGCTGAACGACACGTTCGTCAGCCCGTCGGAGTCGCCGATGTCGGACGTGTCCACCGACAGCGCCTCGCCCACCTGCGCCGTGCCCCCGATGGCGGGCGCGCCGGTGGCCGGGTTGTTGGCGGCCGCGGTGTTGTTGGTGACCGTCTGCCCGCTGAACGACGCCGCGGCGTTGCCGGACGTGTCCTGTACCCTCCCCGCGTTGGTGCCCGACGGCGCGGTGTAGGACACGGTGACCGTGTCTCCCGCGACCACCGCCGGGTCCAGCAGCAGGATGACGTTGCTCTGGCCCGGCCCCGCGCCCCTGACGGAGCGGGGAGACCCGTTGACCGTCACCGCAAAGCTGGATGCGGACAGGGGAGCGCTGTTGTCCAGGGTCTCGCTGTAGGTGAGGGTGAGAGTGCTGCCGTCGACGGTGGCCGACTGCAGCGTCGGGGCTTCGGCGGGTAGAAAGAACTCCGCCGCTGCCTGGTACTCGATGTCCGCGTCCAGCTCGCTGTCCGGGTCGCGAATGGCGCCGCCGTTCAGGGCCAGGGAGTTGCTGTCCACGAAGACCGATCGGTGGGCGCCGTCGCCATCGGTAAGGGTGTAGCTGAAGACCAGCTGGAGCGTGCCACCGCCCCTGGCGAACTGCGCCTGCCTCGGGACCGTCCCGCCCAGCAGGATCTGCACCGACGGCGTGCCGCCGCTCTCGTCCACCTCCACCGGGCTGCTGAAGACGAAGGAGACCTCCATCGTCTCGCCCGGGCCGAAGGCGCCGTCGGCCCCCGGGTCGTTGAACGAGGGCGCCCTCACGATAGTCGCGGGCTCGTCTCCGCCCGTGGCCTGGGCCGTCGCCCCATCGGAGCGGTAAGCCCGGTGGCCCAGCACGGCCGGGGCGCCGCCCTGCGCACTGACGATGCTGCCTGGCTCCTCCAGTGACCTCGGATCCCCCACATACAGCGAGTCATGCCCTACCCTCACAGTGGGGAAGGAGGTGCCGTTTCCGAAGTCCCTGATGGTGTGGATGAACACCGTCCGGTCGCTACCCGACCTGCTCTCGTCGTAGTACGCCCGTACCGCATTGCCGCCGTCGTAGGCGAGCCACACCGCCGGATAGCGGTTCGTATTGGCAGTTACCGTGACCGCCTCGCTCCACACCACCGTCACCTCGACCGTATCGCCCAAGTCGTAGGAGCCGTCCCCTCCGGGCGGTTCGTCGAACTCAATATTCACGATGAACGGCCCGTCGTTCTTCAGGCAGCGCAGTCCCACGTCCTCCGCGTGTCGGCAGTTGTGCCTACCCACGGGCCTGGCGCGGCAGTCCATCAACCCCGCCTCGCCGCCGTCGCACTGGACGTCATCCAGCCAGATGGGCTGCTCTCTGTCCCCCGCCGGGAAGAGGCTCCTGTATCGTCGGCTGAATTCTTCCACCGAGCCCCCGGCAAAGCCCAGCACCCGGCAGGCCACGTCGGCATTCTCCTTGGTCCAGTAGTCGTCGCAGATTGTGCCCCACTGGCCGTCGTAGTAGATCTCCAGGCGCCCCTCGCACAGGTTCCCGGCCCCGTCGGTCATCGTGCCGTCCACTAGGCGCAGGTCTCCCGGTCTATTGCCGCCGAGGGTGACCGGCAGATCGTCGTCGTAGATGGTGACCAACGACTCGGAGGGACTGCCCTCGGAGACGCCCGCGGGTAGCGTCCCGAACTCCAGCAGCACGCTCTCGTCGTCGTCGTCGAAGCCGTCCTGGG
>VYDD01000237.1 GCA_009843625.1 Gammaproteobacteria bacterium
AGCTGTCGAGAGAGTGAGGAGGGAGCTGCGTGACCGATTTGGAGCGGCGGCTGACAGCCGCATTGGAAAGGTTGTCCGGGCAGTACGAAACGGAACAGCGGCGGCACTCCGGACGGATCGAAGCCTTGCGAGAACAGGTCGAAGCCTTGCAGCGGCAAGTCGAGCGGCTGAGCGCGCGGGTGACGGACTTGACCGGATACTCCGGGACGTACGGCGCAGGGCCAGGGAGCAGGTGGAGATGACGCGGCGGCTGCTGGAAAGGATCAGGCAGCCCGGGCCGGACCGGGATTCCGGACCGAGCCGCTGATGTCCGAGAAGACGATGACGCCGTGACCTGGGGGGGCTCATACGGCATTCGCCGCGTCACGATGTCCGAAGCACATTCCCGATGCGGCGACCGATGCCGGGGGGCTGGTCGAGAGTGATGTCGCATAGGCCCAAGGCGTTGTCGGTATGGACGAGCCGATCAGGAAACGCGTCAAGGAACGCCTTGAGATCAGCGTCGCTCGGCTCACCCGAATGCTCCTCCGCGAGAATCTGGAGGATGACGCCTACGGCTTGCTCCTCTCGACGGTAGCGGCACCGGATCATCTCGAAAGCTGCGGAACTCCGGATGATGGCAACGCGGTGTGCGGCTTTGAGCTTCGCCGTACCACGCCTGATGTCGCGAATGACGACGACTCCGCCGACTGCCGCGACGGCAAAGGCGAGAATGGGCGCAGCCACCTCGCCAGCGGGCCAGCCAAACACGGTGACCACCCCGACCACGCCCACCGGCAGCGAGATGATCGAGGCGACTGCCCCCCAATGGCTGAGCTTGCTCCGGGCGATCCCGCCTAGCGTACCCCTCATGGGATGCACGTTACCCACCTGTGGGGCTTGCGTCGAACGCGTCCTCCATGCGGTCCGGCGGATGCGGGCTTACGCTTGACCGCTCCCCGAGTCTGGATTCGCAGGGGTGTCTTCGCCTTACGCTCCCATGGCAGGGCCGCACACCGCTCCATTATCTTGTGGGACGGACGAAGGATCTGCGACCCCTCGGAGACGACAGCAATGGCATCAACGCACGATGGACTGCGGGATCGGCCGACGAGGCGAGTTTGGAGATCCGAGCGCAATGAGCGGTCCGCGAGTTCGGTGGCCACTCTCGTGACCAAGCCACGCGCGGCCGAGTTCTTTGCCGGTATGGGCCTCATGCGCGCCGGCTTGGACCGTTGCTCCGTTGAAACCGTGTTCGCCAACGACGTTGACGACACCAAGGCGGCCATCTACCGAGACAACTGGGGGAGCCGGGAGTTGGTCGTTGGCGATATCCGTGATCTGACGGGCGGTGACGTGCCCGACGTCGATCTCGCCACCGCCTCGGCACCCTGCGTGGACTTCTCTCTGGCCGGTCGGCGGGCAGGCTTGAATGGCAACCGCTCCGGAGTCTTGTACGACTTCTGCCGCATTCTGGGGGAGATGGGCGACAGGGCACCGCGCACGATAATGATCGAGAACGTTCCGGGGCTCCTGACCGTCCACGGAGGCCGGGATTACCGAAGGGTCACGACGGAGTTGCGGAACCTAGGGTATGGGACGGATTGCCTGTGCGTTGACGCGGCTGCGTTCGTTCCGCAAAGCCGCAGGCGCATATTCATAATCGGAACTCGCGGCTGGACTCCCCTGCTCCCGCCACCGCCCGCACGCCGTGCAACTCTGCGCTTGTACGACATCGTGAGCGACGATGACGAGTGGTGGTCCCCCCGACGCCTCGAGGCCTTCTTGGATTCCCTTTCGCCGCACCAGTCGAGGCGCGTGGCGGAATACCGGTCACGCGAGACGGTCGGCTACTTCGGCGCTTTCCGCCGGACCCGGAACGGACGAGCCGTGTGGGAGGTTCGAGCGGATGAGATAGCCGGTGCCTTGCGGACCACGCGAGGAGGCTCTG
Organism: Gammaproteobacteria bacterium; assembly: GCA_009843625.1. Lineage (GTDB taxonomy): Bacteria > Gemmatimonadota > Gemmatimonadetes > Longimicrobiales > Gaopeijiaceae > BD2-11. The sequence goes on from VYDD01000237.1 coordinate 1,931, forward strand.
CCAAACAGGCGTTGTTGCGGGCCGGGTGCGGGGAGCTTGCCGTGCGGTGGATGAACGTGGACGAGTATGCCCGCCTTCAGGGGGCGGGCGACCTGCGCTACGAATCGGTGTCACCCCATCAGGCCATGTTCGCGCTCGGCGATGCCGTCTGTGTGCCGGTGATCGAGTGGGTGGGCCGCGAGTGTCTGCTTCCCCTCATCGCAGCATGAAGGAGACACCTGAGGTTGTCGCGCTGTACTCTGGCATCGCCCAGGTTCTGAATACGAAGTGCTCGAACGGGAAGCGAGTCGGCGACTGCAAGCACGGCGTCTACCTGTTCTACGACTACGATCACGAGCCGATTTACGTGGGACAGACGCGGGAGAAGCTGAGAACTCGGATCAGGCGTCACCTGACCAACCAGAGAACCGACGCGGTGGCCATGAGCGTGCTGGACCCGTTCGAGGTGGCCGACATTGAGCTCTGGCCGTTTTGGGACATGCCGACCGAGCGGCACGAAGTTGATGACATCCTTCGTCGGGCGGAGTATACGGTGTACCAAAGAGCGTTGGAGCGGTCATCCTTCAAGGTGATCCTCAACGAGGCCGAGATCCCGGCCGCCGATCTTATTCCGTTGCCCCCGTCGATCAAGGCTTCCATCCTTGGGGCGGAGGATCGGAGGTACCGGGAACACCCCGACGTGCGCTTGGCGAGACGCGCCAGAACGATCGCGAACTTGGCCCGTGTCATCAGCGAACGAAGAGTAAAGGTGGGGATTCGTAGGACGCTCTGGGCTCAGGCGCGGCGGCTGGAGATGCTCGCGCAGAAGCGACTGGAGGACTTCAATGGCGGCTGACAAGCCCGGGCCGCGTCCGAGGTTATCCCACGGAGCCAGTCCGGTGTCGGACTTCGTGAAGGGGTCCGGCCACAAGTAGGCGAGGCTTGTTCGTGCCCGATCCCCTCACAGCCCGTCAACGGAGCGTGTTGATGAGCCGGATCCGCTCCAAGGACACGAGGCCCGAGATGGCGGTTCGTCGCCTCGTACACGGCATGGGCTACCGCTATCGGCTCCACGCCAAGGAACTGCCGGGCCGTCCCGATCTGGTGTTCCGTCCGCGCCGCAAGGTGATCTTTGTCCATGGCTGCTTCTGGCATCGGCACGCGGGTTGTCCGGCAGACCGGCTTCCCGGTACGCGGAGGGAGTACTGGCGGGAGAAATTGAACGGCAACGTACGCCGCGACCGGCGCAACGTCTTGGCGTTGACGGACATGGGGTGGAAGGTCCTCGTCATCTGGGAGTGCGAGACAAAGAAACTGGACCGGGTATCCGAAACTGTCAGGGCGTTTCTCGACGACACAGACACGGTTGAACCACCCAGCGGCGGGACGGGCGGCGTTCATCGTGCTTGACACTTCGACCGCCCAGCGTGGGGGTGATCCCCATCCAGTGTTTCGCAGCTATTGGGCGGTTGCGGCAACCCTGGCGTTGACTCTGGCCGCCTGCCAAGACGAACCCACGGACCATGCCATGCCCGCGCCGCTCGCGCTTCTCCCTGCGGCGGCCTCCGCCGCACCACTGAGCGTCAGCAGGCACATCGCCCTCGCAGACGACCAGACAGCCTGCGTGATCGATTCGTATGAGTTCCGGGTGGTTTGTGGAAGGCGCGACGGCGAAGAGGTCGTCGCTCTTGGACGGGAGGGCGATGGCCCAGGGGAGTTCCGTAGGCTCAGCCTCGTGGCCCGTGTTTCCCTTGGCCGCGTGGGTGTCGTGGACGCTAGGCTGAACCGGTTGACCATGTTCGACGCAACGGGTGACGGCGTATCCGCCGTCGCTGTGCCTCCGATGTTCTTCGCCGACGGGATTCGAGAGGCGACCGTATTCGGATCCGAGGTCGATATGACGGCTTATTCCCCGGGCGACTCGATCTTGACGCGGATCTACTCGGAGTTGGACATCAATTCGGGCGAGGTCACATGGATGCGCGGTAACATGAACGGGATCGCCGACACCGAGTGCGGCGGGTTGGACAAGGGCGTGCCTCGACCGACAGGCGGATACGTGTTCTGGGCGTGTCGCAGAGAGCTGGTCTTTCTTGACGACAGAGACGCCGATGCCGCTACGGTCGTCACATCTCCCGCCTATCGGGAAGAACTCCCGAGCGAACGAGATGTCGAGGCCTTCGCCGAAGGGCTGACGAGGCTTGGAGGCAGGATGCCCATGCCGAGGGCGGCGGCGGATCCCTACGTCGAGACATTCCGCGAGGACCCCAAGCGGTGGTTCAACGTGCCGGGCGCGCTGGTGTTCGATTCAAGAGATCGGCTGTGGGTGGCAACCACGCCCGACCGCGACACCTTCTCCTACTTCGAGGTCTGGATTGGGACCGAGTACGCCGGCTCCGTCAGGGTGCGTGACCGCGCAATGGGCTTCGACCTCTTCCAGAACACTCTGGCGGTACTGGTGGAACGGCAACCGGGACCCGACGGAATCGCGCTGCGGGGCATCGACTGGTACGATATCGGTGACCTTGATTGCCGAGCTTCCGAGAGCGAACGAGGTTGCAGGCTACGCCGCCGCAGCTAGCGAAATGCGGCAACGGACGGCGGTCTGTGAACTGGACAACCCTGCTGCCGGGACAGGACATCCAATCGACGGCATCGCACGTTGTCCGCAGCAACTCACGCAACCGACTCACTGGAGAGAATTCGATGCAGGCCAGCCGGTTCGTCCCCATCTATTCGGCCCTTGTGATGGCCGTCCTTGCCTCGTCCACCGCTCTCCTCGCTCAGGAGATCGTCGAAGTCACGGAGCGGGACCAGCAGATCGACGCCGAGTTCGAGGAGGTCTTCCGTGTCGGTGTCCTCGAAGGCGAGTCCTGGGAGATGTTCGCCGAGGTTTCCGAGGTGGCCTTCGACG
>VYDD01000479.1 GCA_009843625.1 Gammaproteobacteria bacterium
GTGAGGGAGCGGGGTGGATTGGTCTGGCGATGTCGTGAAGGGTTCATTATCATGAATCATGAAATACTCTCATGATAAGTCGCCCAAGCGGCGCGTTGCGGAGCCCGTCCAGGTCTATCTGCGTCCGAGCGAGAAGGAGCGCCTCGATCGATTGACAGCGGAGCTGGACACCACGAAGTCCGATGTCCTGCGGCAAGGGCTGAAGGCCCTGGAGCTCCAGATCTCGGATCCGGAGCATCATCCGGCGCTGAGGATCATCGGGATGGTGAGCACAACCGATGACCCGGGCATTGATGTCGCGCGCGAGCATGACGAGTATCTCGCCGCCACGGAAATCGCTTCCTGGTCAGATCATCCGGAGGAGCCGGGTAGATCGGATTCCGAGTGAAGGGCCTGTTCGTCGACACCAGCGCCTGGTACCCTCTCGCCGACCGCGCACATCCCGACAATCGTCGGCTGGCCCGGCCTCTGCGCGCGCAGATTCGAGAGGGCGCGAGAATCGTGACCACCAACGTGGTGGTCGCCGAGGCCCACGCCCTGCTGATTCGTCGGGTCGGGCGTAGACCGGCCCTTGCCTTCCTGGAGTTGGTTCGCAAGTCCCCGATCCAAGTCGAGTACATCACTCCGGAGCGCGAGGAGGTCGCGGTCGGGAACTGGATCGAACGCTTCTCCGATCAGCCCTTCTCGCTCACCGACGCCGCCAGCTTCGTCGTCATGACCGAACTGGGGATACGCGAGGCGCTCACGCTCGACCATCACTTCATGGTGGCGGGCTTCATCACGCTGCCGGCCCGCCGTTGAGGGCTCCGGACACCGGCTGCTCCCTTGCGGGGCCGAGGCGTTCTATGCGCGTCGCTTCCGGACGGGGAGGCGCCGGAGAGTCGCAGTGCTTCCGCCGGACCGGCCATGCGGCTCCCGGGCCGGCCGAAGTCCAGGGCGTGACCCCAATCGCGGGATACCGCCCGGATCGACCCCTTCGACCGCCCGCGCCAGCCGCGCGCGCACGGAGTCCGGCACCGTGTGCAGATCTCCGTCCCCGAAGAAGGTGAGCGCCCTAAGGGTGAGCATCGGATTGAACCGATCGCCGAATACGGCGGTTGCGGCACCCAGTGCTTCACTCAGGCTGATGCCGCCCAGACGGAGAAGGGCGTCCACGTCAAGATGGTCCTTCGCACTGTAGCGGCTCTGGACCGCTTGCACCGTGGTGGCCGCCAGGTCCAACAGGGAGGCAACCTCGATCCCGGGCGGCTCGGCGAGCTCCGGGTCGTCCACATGCCTGGACACCCCGCCACCAGCGAAGGAGACGCGCACGATGCCACCGCGATCCACGATGCACGTGAGCCTGTCGCGGCCACGGCGGATGACCTCGGCATCGCGCAGGTACGGGACGCTGGCGAGGAGTTCAAGGGGGTCGAACGGCTCCGCGGACAGGAAGCCGAAGTCGTCCGGCCTACGATGGGCCAGCCGCAGCGCCAGCGCCGTTCCGCCATGGAGGACGAACCCGCGTGGCGTCGTCCCAAGCTCCGCGAGGACGCGCCGCTGATGGTGCGACAGAGTTTCCAGCCGAGGTTGAAACAGGAGATGCCTCCCGGATAACATGGCGATGTGGCATTGGTGGGAGTCCGGCAACACCGGAGAGTAATGTCGAAGAGGACGCATGCCGAGAACCGGGACCCCGGTCGAACCGGGGACGTGGGAAGATCGCGCTCCGTTCTGGTCGCGTTTGTGGCCACCACCATCGTGCTGCACGGAATCTTCACCGTCGGGCTCCCCGCGATGATCCTCGGCCTGACCCGGGGTCTGGCGATACTCAACCCGGATATCGGCGCCACGCGCTGGCGTACTGGCTTTGGCTGACGGCGTTCGTGGCCCTGAGGGAGGAGCCCAATCTGCGCCGCACCTTCGGCTCGAGCTACGACGCATATTGCCGGGAGGTGCCGCGGTGGATCCCGAAGCTTTCGCGTCCCGCCGACCGGGATGGGCCATCTTGATCTCGGCGCCGTGGCCGGAGCACGGCGTGTCAGCCTGCCGCCGGGCTAGCGGGCACGGAGATGCTTACCGGCGACTTGCCCGGCGGGCGAGATTCGTGGATCCTGCCCGGATGATCGCACCCACCATCCTGGGAGACACTCGGTGACCACCCTGCGAACCCGCTTCGAGCGCCTGCTCGAGGCGGTCGTGCTCGTGCTGGTGGCGGCCCTGGCCGTGGTCGTCGTCATGGGCGTGGGCTTCCGCAAGTTCGGCGCGGCGCTGGTGTGGTACGACGAAGTGGCGTCCATCCTGCTGGCCTGGCTCACCTACTACGGCGCGGCACTGGCGGCGCTGAAGCGAGCGCACATCGGCTTCCCAAACCTTGTGCGGCGGCTCGGGCGGCCATGGCGGATCCCTGTGGTGGTCGCGGGAGAGGCGGTGGTGGTCGCGTTCTTCCTGGTGGCGGCGTGGGCCGGGTGGCGCGTGCTGGTCATCCTGGAGGGCTCCGGCATGGTGAGCCTGCCGTGGGTGCCCACCCGCCTGACGCAATCCGTCATCCCCATCGGCTGCGTCCTCTTCGTGATCGCGCAGCTGCTGAGCCTGTCGGAGATGCTGCGGGGTGGCGACCGAACGGAAGCCGGAACCCCGGGCGAGGACGGCCCGTGACCCTGCTGCTGATGTTCCTGGGGATGATCGCGCTGGTGACGATCAACGTGCCCATCGCGGTCGCCCTGGGGGTCATCGCCCTCATCGCGATGGTGGTGACCTCGGGGGCCGCGGCGATCCCCAACGCCGGACTGGTGCTCTTCACCGGCGCCACCTCGTTCCCGCTGATCGCCATCCCGCTCTTCATTCTCGCCGGGGCGATCATGAACGCGACGGGCATCTCGCGCCGACTGATCGCCTTCGCCTCCGCGCTCTTCGGGGCCATCCGCGGCGGGCTGGCGATGGTCTCCATCTCGGCCTCGCTGTTCTTCGCCGAGATCTCCGGCTCCGCGGTGGCGGACGTGGCCGCGCTGGGGTCGATCCTGATCCCCGCGATGAAGAAGCGGGGCTACTCGACTCCCTTCGCGGCTGCCGTGACCTCCTCCTCGGCGACGCTGGCGGTCATCATTCCGCCTTCCATCCCCATGATCATCTACGGGGTGATGTCGGAGAGCTCCATCGTCGAGCTGTTCGTAGCCGGGGTCATCCCCGGCGTCGTCGGAGGCATCCTGCTGATGGCGGTGGCGTACCTGCTCGCGCTGCGGAACGGCTTCCCGGTCGAGCACGCGTTCCAGTTGCGCCGGGTGTGGACCACCTTCCGCGACGCCGGCTGGGCGCTCCTCCTACCGGTAATCATTCTGGGCGGCATTTTCACCGGCTGGGTCACCGCCACGGAGGGAGCGGGGCTGGCGGTGGTGGCCGCGCTGGTGGTGGGCGGGCTCATCTACCGGGAGATTGATCTGGCCGCGCTCCGCTCGGCCGCCCTCGATGGCGGCGTGCAGACGGCCGTGGTCATGCTGTTGGTGGCGACCTCGGCTCTGCTCGGCGACTACCTCACCGAGGCCCAGGTCCCGCAGCGGGTGGCGGACAGCATCATCGGCATCACCGAGTCGCGCTGGGCCATCCTCGCGCTGCTGAACGTGTTCTTCCTGGCGATCGGTCTCTTCCTGCACTCGGCGGCCGCCATCATCCTGGTGGTGCCCGTCGTGATGCCCCTGGTCCACGCGGCCGGGATCGACCCGGTGCACTTCGGCCTCGTGGTCACCCTCAACCTGGGGATCGGCCAGCAGACGCCCCCGGTGGCCAGCGTGCTGGTGACCGCGTGCTCGGTGGCCAAGGCCGACATCTGGGACGTCAGCAAGGTGAACGTCTACTTCGTGGCGGTGCTGCTGGCGGTCCTGGTGATGGTCACCTACCTGCCCGCCGTGCCGATGAGCCTGGTGGAGCTTTTCTACCGGTAGCGGACGGTCTCACGTCTGCCATTTTGTCAGGTTTTCGGCGCCCGCTGACTCTACGCGACGGCCTTCGTCTGCCAAAATGGCAGATTGCCGGTCTCAGATCGCCTCTTCCCGCACGATACGCCGTACCCCCTCCTCGAGCCGCTCCAGATAGTCGTCCAGGTGCTCGGCGGCGATGGGGTTCCCATGGATGGGGGCCACCCAGGACACGTCCCGCTCCGCGAACATCTCCCGCAGCACCCCCATGAGCACGGCCGGATGCGCGTAGCGAAGCCAGATCAGCGTATCGCGGTGGAAGGTGTAGATCTCCTCGCTGCGGAATCCGTCGGGCAACTGGCGCGAGGTCAGTCCGGTCTCGTCGTCCGCATGGTGGTAGCCGAAACCATCGGCGACGAAGAGCACGCGCGACGCGCGGTCGTAGATCCACGAGGTGTGGGAGCGGTCGGCCAGAGGCGGGTCGAGAAAGTCGATCTCCCGCCCCGCCACCTCCAGGCTTCCCCCGATCCGGCTGCGTCGCGCGTAGGGAAGGCCCTGGATCTCCGGTTCGCCGGAGGAGGCCACGATCTCGAAATCGCCCCAGCGGCGTCGGAACGCCGGGATGTTGCCGGAGTGCGGATAGTCGGAGTGCGAGAGCACCAGTGAGTGGATTCCTTCCCCGGCGGTGACTCGCGAGATCCGGCGCACCAGGCTCTCGCGATGATAGAACGAGCCGGAGTCAATGAGGATATTCCTGTCGCCAGCGCGAATCAGGAACACGCTCACGTGGACGTTGCGGCCCGCGCCAAGGGCGTAGTTCTCGGCGATCCAGGACACGTCCCGCGTGAGCGCCACGCTCCCGTCCGGTCCATCCAGCGTCGTTGCGGCGCTCATGGCGCCCGGGCCGGGGGCCGCCGCCCCGGG